>NZ_JADDKI010000303.1:0-4777 GCF_015356725.1 Dietzia sp. SYD-A1 | reverse complement strand
AGTCTGGGCTGGGCGCGTCGGGGCTGGGCGCGTCGCCGGAGGGGCCGTCAGTCGCCATGCGACTCCTCGAGGTCGCCTTCGACGTCCAGGTAGACCTGCCGCATCCGGTCCATGATCTCGGCGTCCGGCTGGGCCCACAGTCCGCGGTCGGCGGCCTCCGAGAGTCGCTCGACCATCCCGCGCAGCGCCCAGGGGTTGGAGCGCCGGAGGAACTCCTGGTTGGTCTGGTCCAGCACGTACTCCCGGGCCAGCGTGTCGTACATCCAGTCGTGCACGACCCCGGCGGTGGCGTCGAACCCGAAGAGGTAGTCGACCGTCGCCGCGAGCTCGAAGGCCCCCTTGTACCCGTGCCGCTGCATGGCCGCGATCCACCGGGGGTTGACCACGCGGGCGCGGAACACCCGGACCGTCTCCTCCGCCAGCGACCGCGTCCGGATGGCGTCCGGAGTGGTGGAGTCCCCCACATAGGCGCGGGGTTCGGCGCCGGTGAGCGCGCGCACGGTCGCGATCATCCCCCCGTGGTACTGGAAGTAGTCGTCCGAGTCGGCGATGTCGTGCTCGCGGGTGTCGATGTTCTTGGCGGCCACCGCGATGCGCCGGTAGTTGGTGCGCATGTCGTCCGCGGACGGCACGCCGTCCAGATCGCGGCCGTAGGCGAAGCCGCCCCAGCGGGTGTAGACCTCGGCCAGGTCGCGATCGTCCCGCCAGTTTCCGGCCTCGATCGTCTGCAGGATCCCGGCGCCGTACGACCCCGGCGCCGAGCCGAAGATGCGGGTGGTCGCCCGCCGGTGGTCCGAGTGCTCCGCCAGGTCAGCCCGGGTGTGGGCGGCGACGTGGTTCGACTCCGCGGGCTCGTCGAGGTCGGCCACCATCCGGACGGCGTCGTCGAGCATCGTGATGACGTGCGGGAACGCGTCCCGGAAGAAGCCCGAGATGCGCACCGTCACGTCAATGCGCGGCCGCCCGAGCTCCGCGGTCGGGACCACCTCCAGACCGTTCACCCGTCGGGAGGCCTCGTCCCACTCGGGCCGCACCCCGAGCAGCGCCAGGACCTCGGCCACGTCGTCGCCGGAGGTCCGCATGGCCGAGGTGCCCCAGATGGACAGTCCCACCGAGCTCGGGTACTCGCCGGTCTCCGCCACGTGGCGGTCCAGCAGGGAGTCGGCCATCGCCTGGCCGGTCTCCCAGGCGAGCCGGGACGGGACGGCGCGGGGGTCGACCGTGTAGAAGTTGCGACCGGTCGGCAACACGTTGACCAGGCCGCGCAGGGGCGACCCCGACGGGCCGGCGGGCACGAACCCGCCGCCGAGGGCGTGCATCACCGCGTCCAGCTCGTCCACCGTGGCGGCCAGGCGCGGCACCACCTCGCGAGCGGCGAACTCCAGGACGCGGCCGACCTCGTCGTCGTCCCCCCGACCGGCAGCGGACAGCACCTCCGGCACCGCCGCGGGGTCCCAGCCCCGCGCGTCCATGGCCTCGACCAGCGCCCGGGCCCGGGCCTCCACGCGGTCGACCTCCTGGGTCGGGGCGTCCTCGGCCAGGCCGAGGGCGCGACGCAGACCGGGAACGGCACCGAATTCGCCGCCCCACACCTGCGAGGCCCGCAGGATGGCGAGCACCAGGTTCACCCGCGCCTCACCGTCCGGCGCCTGACCCAGCACGTGCAGCCCGTCGCGGATCTGGACGTCCTTGATCTCGCACAGCCACCCGTCGACGTGGAGCAGGAAGTCGTCGAACTCCTCGTCGCCGGGCTGTTGCTCCAGTCCCAGGTCCTCGTGCATGTGCGCGGACCGCATGAGGGTCCAGATCTGCGCGCGGATCGCCGGCAGCTTGGCCGGGTCCATGGACGCGATGTTGCCGTACTCGTCCAGCAGCTGCTCGAGGCGGGCGATGTCGCCGTAGGCCTCGGCGCGTGCCATGGGCGGCACCAGGTGATCGACGATCGTGGCGTGGGCGCGGCGTTTGGCCTGCGCGCCCTCGCCGGGGTCGTTGACGAGGAACGGGTAGATCAGCGGTAGGTCCGCGATCGCCGCGTCGGTCGCGCACGCCGCCGACAGCGCGGCGTTCTTGCCCGGCAGCCATTCCAGCGACCCGTGCTTGCCGATGTGGACCAGCGCATGGGCGCCGA
Source organism: Dietzia sp. SYD-A1 (assembly GCF_015356725.1). Lineage (NCBI taxonomy): Bacteria > Bacillati > Actinomycetota > Actinomycetes > Mycobacteriales > Dietziaceae > Dietzia > Dietzia sp. SYD-A1. The sequence continues at coordinate 2,649 of NZ_JADDKI010000303.1, read as the reverse complement.
ACCCCTTGGCGAGCCACCGGTAGGCGGCCAGATAGTGGTGGGAGGGCGCCAGCTCGGGGTCGTGGTAGATCGCCACCGGGTTCTCGCCGAAGCCGCGGGGCGGCTGGATCAACAGGACGACGTTGCCGGCCGAGATCGTGGCCAGGACGATCTCGCCGGCGTCGTTGACGAACAACCGACCGGGGGCCTGCCCCCAGGCGTCCACCATCTCCGCGCGCAGCGACTCCGGCAGGTCCGCCGTCCACCGCAGGTAGTCGTCGGTGGAGATCCGCACGTGGCTGTCGGTGAGCTGGGCGTTGGTCAGCCACTCCTCGTCCTGTCCGCCCGCGGCGATCAGGGCGTGGATCAGGGCGTCACCGGCGGCCGTGTCGTCGGCGTAGGTGCCCTCCGAGCCACTGTCGGCGACGTCGAGGAACCTGGCGACAGGCCCGTCCTCCGGACCCAGGTCGTAGCCCTCGTCGCGCATCCGGCGCAGCAGCCGGATGGTCGAGACCGGGGTGTCCAGGCCGACCGCGTTGCCGATCCGGGAGTGCTTGGTCGGGTAGGCCGAGAGCACCAGGGCGATCCGGCGGTCGGCCGCGGGGACGTGGCGCAGTCGCGCGTGTGACACCGCGATCCCCGCGACGCGCGCGCAGCGCTCGGGGTCGGCGACGTACCGGGGCAATCCGTCGGCGTCGATCTCCTTGAACGAGAACGGCGCGGTGATGATGCGGCCGTCGAACTCGGGGATCGCGATCTGGTTGGCCGAGTCCAGCGGGTTGACGCCGTCGTCGGAGGCCTCCCAGTCCTCCCGACTCCACGTGAGGCACAGTCCCTGGAGCACGGGGATGTCGAGCACGGCGATCCGTTCGACGTCCCACGTCTCGTCCTCGCCGCCCGCGCTCACCGCCCCGGGCGTGGTCCCGCCGGCCGCCAGCACCGTGACGATCAGCGCGTCGAGCGTCCCGAGCGCGTCGAACAACTCGTCGGGCGCCGAGCGCAGGGAACCGGCGAACACGGGCACGCCCACGGCCTGCCCGGTGGCGTCGATCGCGTCGGCCAGCGCGTGCGCGAATCCGGAGTTCCCGCTCACCTCGTGGGCGCGGTAGTAGAGCACTCCGACGCGGGGGAGGCCCCGCGACTGGTCCACCCCGGGGCCGCCCCGCGACTGGTCGATTCCGGGGCCGCCCCGCGACTGGTCGATTTCGCTCGCGTTCTCCCAGGTCGCGTGTCGGGATTCGCCACGTTTGTGACCACTCGCCGGGGAATCGCCACCCGGCCGCGGCGGCATCCCCCACACGGGGACGCTCTCCGGGGGTTCGAACCCGGTGCCGGTGAGCAGCACGGTGTCCGAGAGGAAGGCGTGGAGCTGGGCGAGGTTCCGCTCCCCACCCTCGGCGAGATAGCGGTGCGCCTCGGCCGCGATGCCGATCGGCACCGTGGACAACTCCATCAGGTCGGCATCCGGGGCCTGCTCGCCGCCGAGGACCACCACCGGTCCGCCGGTGGCCATCACGGCCTCGAAGCCGGGCTCCCAGGACCTGCGCGACCCGAGGATCCGGACGACGATGAGGTCGGTGCCGGAGAGCAGGCCGGGCAGGTCCGTCTCCACGTCGATCCGGGACGGGTTGCCGAGCGTCCAGTCGGCCCGGGAGGCGCGAGCGGAGAGCAGGTCCGTGTCGGAGGTGGACAGCAGGGCGATACGGGGTGCCTGTGGTGCGGCGCCATCGGACGGTGCCGTGTTGTCAGATGGTGCCGTGGCCTCAGTACCCGTGGCCTCAGTAGATGGTGCCGTGGCGTCCTCAGGGGACGCCGAACGCCGGTCATGGCGCATGTTCTTCTCCAAACCCTCGTGGAACATGACGCCGTGGCCGGTCTCCTGGCTTTCGCATCGACGCCGTGCGACCGACCTTCCCGGGCCGTGGCCCAGTGGTCTCCGCCCCGCGTGGGACGGACGAGGGTCGCTCGACTCCGCGACTACAGTGGCGAGGGCCGCGCCGGCTTTCCCTCCGGCTTCCCGAGCACCACGGCACCGGCGAGCCTATCCGGCCCGGTCCCCCTGCGGGTGCCCGGCCGTCGGCTCCCCACTCCACGCGGCTGGCCCCCGGGTGCCACACTGTGGCCCGTGAGCGATTCCGGACCGACCCGCCGCACCCGCACCGACATGTGCCCCGGCGTGCATCGCCCGTGGCCCGCCGAGGACGGGGCCCTGGTCCGACTGCGCATCCCGGGCGGCCGGGTGTCACCGGAGTCCCTCGCCGCGCTACGCCGGGTCGCCCAGAGTTACGGAGACGGCGACGTCCACGTGACGACCCGCGCGAACCTACAGCTGCGGGCCCTGCCGATGGGCCGGGACGGCCACCTCGTCGACGAGGTCGTGGCGGCCATCGCCGCGACCGGGCTGCTCCCCGCCCCGGCGCACGAACTCGTCCGCAACGTGCTCGTCTCCCCGCTCACCGGTCTGGTCGGGGGCAGGGCCGATCTGCGCCCGGTGACCGACCGACTCGACGCCGGACTCCGGGCCGATGCCGGTCTGGCGGGACTCTCGGGCCGGTTCCTGTTCGTCCTCGACGACGGCCGCGGCGACCTCGTCGACCGCCCCGCGGACCTGGGGTTGGCGTCCCTCGACGCCGACGTCGTGCAACTGCGGGTGGCCGAGGACTGGGCGGC
>NZ_JADDKI010000302.1:0-6364 GCF_015356725.1 Dietzia sp. SYD-A1 | reverse complement strand
CCGGGGACCGGGGCGTCCGGTTCTGCGGGGTCGGGCCCGCCGTGGCGACCGGGGCCCCGGGCGTTGACGCGGTGAGAACAGTGGTCATGGTGGTCTTCTCCTCCTGCTCCTCACCCGCGGGCGAACGCGGGTTCGGCCGTGGCGAACGGGACCGAGACCGTCTCCCGGCGGCCCTCACCCGTCGACCGCAGTCCTCGACGGGCGAGGACGGGCAGCACGCCCTCTCCGAAGTGGTACGACTCCTCCAGATGCGGGTACCCGGACAGGACGAAGTGGCTGAGTCCGAGCGCCGCGTACTCGGCGATCCGGTCGGCGACCTCCTCGTGGGAACCGACCAGCGCGGTGCCCGCCCCTCCACGGACCAGTCCGACGCCGGCCCACAGGTTGGGTGAGATCTCCAGGGAGTCGGTCCGGCCGCCGTGGAGGTCGAGCATGCGGCGTTGCCCCTCGGACTCACTGGCGGTCAGCGAGGCCTGGACGCGCGCGACGTCCGCGGGGTCGATCCCCGCCAGTAGTCGGTCCGCCTCGGCCCACGCCTGCTCCGAGGTGTCCCTGGAGATCACGTGCAGCCGGATCCCGAACGACGGGCTCCGCCCGTGGGCGGCCGCGGCGACCCGGACCCGGTCGAGCTTCTCGGCGACCGCGGCCGGCGGTTCGCCCCAGGTCAGGTACGTGTCGGCGTGGCGCGCGGCGACACGGATCCCGGCAGCGGAGGAGCCGCCGAAGAAGATCGGCGGGACCGGGTCGGGCCGCCGCGCCAGGACGGAGTCGACGACGGCGAGGTGGTCGCCCCGGTAGGTCAGGGCCTCCCCGGATCGCCACAGTCCGCGCACGATGTCGAGGAACTCGTCGGCCCGGGCGTATCTCGCCTCCTTGTCCAGGAAGTCTCCGTAGGCGCGTTGCTCCCGCGACTCGCCTCCGGTGACCACGTTGAGGAGCAGTCGGCCCCCGGTCTGCCACTGGAAGGTGGCCGCCATCTGCGCGGCGAGGGTGGGGCTCATGAGGCCCGGGCGCAGCGCGACGAGGAATTTGATGCGGTCGCTCGACTCGGCGAGCAGCGCGCTGGTGATCAGGGCGTCCTCGCACCATGCGCCGGTCGGGGTGAGAAGCGACTCGAACCCGTTGTGCTCGGCCGCCGCGACGATCTGCCGCAGGTACGACAGCGTCGCCGGACGGTCCCCGGACATGAACGTGCCGTGTCCCCCGGCGACGAGGTGGCGTGAGTCCCCGTACGTGGGCAGGAACCAGTGGAGATGGGTCTTCGTCTGGTCGGCCTGATCGGCCTGGTCGGCCTGCTCGGCGTGTGGACGTATGGGGTCGGTGGCCACTGACGGCTCCTGGGGGTCTGGGATCGGACTGCGGACCGACTCATCGTGGGACCGGGCGGTGGCGTGGAGCCACAATTGGCGTCACGAGGATCGATACCCTTAACCACAGTAGACAGATCGGTCTATAGCCTGTGTTACCCTGCTCGTCATGACCACCCGATCAGCCGCCCCAGTCCTGCGCTTGTCCGATGTGAGCGCGGCCCGGGTCATGCGCACGATCCGGTTCCGGGGGCCCGTCACCCGCCCGGAGGTGGCGGCGTCCACGGGCTTGTCGGTGGCGACGGTCGGCCGCGCCACGGCAGCGCTGCTGTCCGCCGGCGTCATCCGCGAGCGGCCGGAACTCATGCACGACGGTTCCGTCGGTCGACCGAGCATCCCTGTCGAGATCGATCCCGGCGGGCCGGTGGTGGTGGCCGTCCACGTCGGCCTCAGCCGCTGCGTCGTGGCGATCAGTGACCTCGCCTGCCGGATCCTGTCCGAGTTCGCGATCCCCACCCCGGGCCGGGATCCGGAGCAGATCGCGGACGAGCTGTCCGCGATCGCGTTCCGTCTTCTCGACGGCCACCGTGGACGTCGGCTCGTCTGGGGTGGTGTGGCCACGGCGGCCAGGATCACCTCCCCGGGCAGGGTCGACCACGACCTGCTGGGGTGGCGGGACGTCCCGGTGACCGAGCTGTTCGCCGATCGGCTCGGGGTGCCGTTCTCCGTGGCCCCGCACGTCGAGGCCATGGCCGCGGCGGAACTCCTCGTGGGGCATGAGACACACACCGGGACGACGCTCGTCGTCTACGCCCGGGAGCATCTCGGCTCCGCCCTGGTGATCGACGGCGCCGTACACCTGCCGCGCGCCGGCTCGGCCGAACTGGCGCACCTGCCCGTGGGGCCCACCACGTACCTCGACGACCGCGGAGGCGGCCTCACGGACGTGGTGGGCGATTCCGGACTGGTCCGCGCCGCGGCCGCCCGCGGCATCCCCGTCGGGTCGGTGGTGGAACTCGCCGCACGCGCACCCGGCGATCCGGTGGCCGAGGCGATCCTCGTCGAGCGGGCCACGGTACTCGGCCGCCTGGTGGGGCTGCTCTCGACCATCACCCGCCCGGATTCGGTGGTGCTCTGCGGCCAGGCCTTCACCGACCACCCGCGATACCTGGGCCCCGTTCTGAGCGCCTCGCGGGAGACCCCCTTGCCGGGAGAAGCGCCCGAACTCAGGGTGTCGACGGCGGGAGGGCGGATCCAGCAGGTGGCGGCCATGGCGGTGGCGCTCGACGCCATCTCCGCGGACCCTACGAGCGCGCTGCCCGCACGCTTGTTGTCGGTGTCCTGACGTGGTGGCGGTGGCGTCACCCACTTCGCGTCAGCACGAGCAGAACGTTCGACATCCGTAGCACGAGCCTCCAGACTTCTGGCATGACCGAACGAAGCCTGTCCTCCGACCGCCAGAGCGTCTCGGCGGAGACCCACCGTCGGGCGATGCGACTGCATCCCGCCGGAGTCACGATCATCACCCTCGACGGCGCCGACGGCCCGGTGGGGTTCACCGCGTCGTCGCCGTCCAGCCTGTCGTCCGAACCGGCCCTGGTGAGCTTCAACGTGGGGATCTCGTCGTCCAGCCTGGCCGCGGTGCTCGACGCCCGCACCGCCGTGATCCATCTGCTGGGGGAATCCGACCGGCACCTGGCGTCGAGGTTCTCGGGGCCCGCGGCACAGAGGTTCGCTGACCACTCCCTGTGGACCCGGGCCGAGACCGGCGAGCCTCTCCTCCACGGCGGGCGGGCGCGACTACGGGTCGCACTGGACCGTCTCGTGCCGGCGGGCGACCACGTCCTGGTGATCGCGCGGATGCTGGACGCCTGGTTCGACGACGAGCCGAGTGATCCGCTCGTGGTGGTCGGCGGTGGCCTGTGGGCGGTGCCGGCGGCCCGCGACTGACGACCGGATCGCCCCCGGGGCCTACGACCCGGCAGACGACGAGGCGGCCCCCGCTCGGAAGAGCGGGGGCCGCCTCGCGGTGGTGCGGCGACTTCGGGCTAGGTGGTGGCGGGAGCCGCCCCACCACTACCCGAGGATCCGCCGGGGGCGCCGCCGGCGAAGCCACCCGAGCTCGGGGGAAGCGAGTCCCCCGGGCCGGCCTCACCGGTCGGAGCGACACTCGCGGTGATCTCCTCACCCTCGCGGGACTCGGCGGCGTCCGGCCGCGGGACCCCGGTGAAGGTGAACCTGGCGTTCTCCGTCTGGTCGGACTCGCCGTCCCAACCCTCGACGTCGACTGTGATCAACTCGCCGGCCGCGACCTCACCGAAGAGGATCTTCTCCGAGAGCGTGTCCTCGATCTCGCGCTGGATGGTGCGACGCAGCGGCCGCGCACCCAGCACCGGGTCGAAGCCCCGCTTGGCCAGGAGTTCCTTGGCCCGGTCGGTGATCTCGATCGTCATGTCCTTGGCCTTGAGCGCCACGCCCACGCGGCTGACCATCAGGTCGACCATCTCGACGATCTGGTCCTTGGTGAGCTGGTGGAACACCACGATCTCGTCGATACGGTTGAGGAACTCGGGCCTGAAGTGCTTCTTGAGCTCGTCGTTGACCTTCTGCTTCATCCGGTCGTAGGCGTCCTCGGTGTTGTCGGCGGACTGGAAGCCCATCCCGACGGCCTTGGAGATGTCCCTCGTGCCGAGGTTGGAGGTGAAGATCAACACGGTGTTCTTGAAGTCCACCATGCGACCCTGCCCGTCGGTGAGACGGCCGTCCTCCAGCACCTGCAGGAGCGTGTTGTAGATCTCGGAGTGGGCCTTCTCGATCTCGTCGAACAGGACCACCGAGAACGGCTTGCGCCGGACCTTCTCCGTCAGCTGGCCACCCTCCTCGTATCCGACGTACCCGGGAGGTGCGCCGAACAGGCGGGAGGCGGTGAAGCGGTCGTGGAACTCACCCATGTCGATCTGGATGAGCGCGTCGTCCTCGCCGAACAGGAAGTTGGCCAGCGCCTTGGAGAGCTCGGTCTTGCCGACACCGGACGGGCCGGCGAAGATGAACGACCCCGACGGGCGCTTGGGGTCCTTGAGACCGGCCCGCGTGCGACGGATGGCCCGGGAGACCGCCTTGATGGCGTCCTCCTGGCCGATGATCCGCTTGTGCAGCTCGTCCTCCATGCGGAGCAGACGTGTGGTCTCCTCCTCGGTGAGCTTGAACACGGGGATCCCGGTCCAGTTACCCAGCACCTCGGCGATCTGCTCCTCGTCGACCACCGCGGCCACGTCCATGTCGCCCGCACGCCACTGCTTCTCACGTTCCGAGCGCTCGGCGATGAGCTTCTTCTCCGTGTCCCGCAGACCGGCGGCCTTCTCGAAGTCCTGCGCGTCGATCGCGGACTCCTTCTCGCGCCGGGCCTCGGCGATCTTCTCGTCGAACTCCCGGAGGTCCGGCGGAGCGGTCATCCGCTTGATCCGCATGCGGGCGCCGGCCTCGTCGATGAGGTCGATCGCCTTGTCCGGCAGGAAGCGGTCGTTGATGTACCTGTCCGCCAGTTGGGCCGCCGCGGCCAGGGCCGCGTCCGTGATGGTGACACGGTGGTGCGCCTCGTAGCGGTCGCGTAGACCCTTGAGGATCTCGATGGACAACTCGACGCTGGGCTCGGGGACCTGCACCGGCTGGAAACGACGCTCGAGCGCCGCGTCCTTCTCGATGTGCTTGCGGTACTCCTCGAGCGTGGTGGCGCCGATGGTCTGCAGCTCACCGCGGGCCAGCTTGGGCTTGAGGATCGACGCCGCGTCGATCGCGCCCTCGGCGGCACCCGCCCCGACGAGCGTGTGGATCTCGTCGATGAACAGGATGATGTCGCCCCGCTGATTGATCTCCTTGAGCACCTTCTTCAGGCGCTCCTCGAAGTCACCGCGGTAGCGGGAACCGGCCACCAGGGACCCCAGGTCGAGCGAGTAGACCTGCTTGTCCTTGAGGGTCTCGGGGACCTCGTTGTTGACGATGGCCTGGGCGAGGCCCTCGACGACCGCGGTCTTGCCCACGCCGGGCTCTCCGATGAGCACCGGGTTGTTCTTGGTGCGCCGGGAGAGCACCTGCATGATGCGCTCGACCTCCTTGGCGCGGCCGACCACCGGGTCGAGCTTGCCCTCCATGGCGGCCTGCGTGAGGTTGCGGCCGAACTGGTCCAGGACCGTCGAGGACGACGGCGTCCCGGACTCGCGCCCGCCGGTCCCCGCCGGCGCGCCCGTGGCCTCCGCCTCCTTGCCCTGGTAGCCGGAGAGCAGCTGGATGACCTGCTGCCGGACCCGGGTGAGGTCCGCTCCGAGCTTGACCAGCACCTGCGCGGCCACCCCCTCACCCTCTCGGATGAGGCCGAGGAGGATGTGCTCGGTCCCGATGTAGTTGTGGCCGAGCTGCAGCGCCTCGCGCAGGCTCAGCTCGAGGACCTTCTTGGCCCGCGGCGTGAACGGGATGTGCCCGCTGGGCGCCTGCTGGCCCTGGCCGATGATCTCCTCGACCTGACTCCGCACCGCTTCAAGCGAGATCCCCAGGGACTCGAGGGCCTTGGCGGCCACTCCCTCGCCCTCGTGGATGAGACCAAGCAGAATGTGCTCGGTGCCGATGTAATTGTGGTTGAGCATCCGGGCCTCTTCCTGGGCCAGGACGACGACGCGACGCGCGCGGTCGGTAAACCGTTCGAACATCGTGCTACCTCACATTCCTCGGGTGTTCACCACTGTAGTGGCCCGGTCTGACGCCCGGAGCCACAGGAGTGGCAGTCGGCCCGTCACCAGGGTTCAACGCGGCAGGTCGGGGAATCATTGCGGATACGTGTACGCCGACAGCGAACGCCGCCGAATCCGTGCGGGACGGCGCGGACATCTAGTCTCGGGAGCATGGTGGCGTCGGGCGGGACCGGGTGATGAGCCCGTTCGATCTGGACCGGATCGGCCGCGGCCTGCCCTTCACCGACGCGCTCCCGGCCCTGCGGCGCGCGCTCGCCACGGCGGGTACGGCGGTGGTCCAGGCTCCGCCCGGGACGGGCAAGACCACCCTCGCCC
>NZ_JADDKI010000301.1:0-4252 GCF_015356725.1 Dietzia sp. SYD-A1 | reverse complement strand
CGGTGAACTGCACGGCGGTCGCGGGCGCGGGTTCGCCGGTGGGGCGCCCGGCGGCGCGCCGTGTGCGGCTGCGACCCCGGTTGGTGGTCGGGTCTTCTGTCATCTGATGACTCCTGCTCTGTGCAGCAGCGACGCCAACGCGTCCTGTTGCTCGGTGGTGGGTGGTAACTGCGGGAGTCGCGGCGCTCCGGCCGGGATCCCGAGAAGTTCTAGAGCTGCTTTGGACATCGACACGCCACCGAGAGCCCGTTGGGCGTCGAAGAGCGGGAGGAGTCCGAGGTTGATGTGACGCGCGGTGTCGATGTCGCCCGCGAGGAACGCACGGCGCAGTTCCACGAGATGCGCGGCGGCCACGTGGCCGATCACGCTGACGAAACCGCTGGCTCCCACGGCCAACCACGGGAGGTTGAGCTGGTCATCTCCCGAGTAGTAGACGAGGTCACAGTGGGACATCACGGTGACCGCGTCATGGAAGTCACCCTTGGCGTCCTTGACGGCGACGATATTGGGGTGGGACGACAGCCCGATGAGCGTCTCCGCCTGTATCGGGACCACCGACCTCGGTGGGATGTCGTAGAGCATCACCGGTCGATCGGTGGCGTCGGCGACCGCCCGGAAATGGGCGTCGAGGCCGGCCTGGGTGGGCTTGGAATAGTACGGCGTCACCACGAGCATGCCGTGGGCACCGACTGACGCCGCCTGCCGCGCGAGGTGCACGGAATGCGCGGTGTCGTATGTCCCGACCCCGGCGACCACGAACGCCCTGTCCCCCACCGCGGCCAGAACGGCTTCGAGAACCGCGATCTTCTCCGCGTCCGTGGTGGTGGGCGACTCTCCCGTGGTCCCGGAGACGACGAGACCGTCGCACCCGGAGTCCACGAGGTGCTGCGCGACACACGCGACGGCCCTCAGGTCGACGTAGCCATCGGACCCGAAGGGAGTGACCATCGCCGTGAGCACCGTGCCGAACGGAGTAGGGCGCCCGGGCGGGGAGAGTGCCTGTCGACCGTCCGCCGACGTCGGGCCCCCTGTGGTCACGTGTGTCATGGCCTCCCAGACTACCCTCAGACCACGGGAAGTCCCGATTCCGACCCGGCGTTACGGATCACCCCTCCAGGACGTAGGGACTCACCGCGATCTCCGAACCGTCCTCGAGCGAGGTGATCTCGAAGTCTGCGAACACCGCCGGCGCAGCCGCGCGTAGTTGCCGCAGGACGTCGATGGCCAGCCCGCGGATCTCGGTGTCGGCGTGCTCGGTCGCCCTCATCCCGATGAAGTGGCGCCACGAGCGATAATTGCCGGTGACCACGATCCGGGTCTCGGTCGCGTTGGGCAACACCGAACGCGCGGCCTGTCGCGCCTGCTTGTGCCGCAACATCGGGTTGGGAACGTCGGCGAATCTCTCCTCGAGCTTGGAGAGCATCTCCGCATACGCCTCCCGGGACGCGTCGGTCGCCCGGCGGAAGATCTCCACCAGTTCCGAGTCCTCCGCGATCGCCGGCGGGGGCACCACCTTCGAATCGTGCTCCGGGACGAACCGCTGCGACAGCTGACTGTAGGAGAAGTGTCGGTGCCTGATGAGTTCGTGGGTGCACGATCTGGAGATGCCCGTGATGTAGAACGTCACACTCGCGTGCTCGAACACCGAGAGGTGCCCCACCTCGAGAATGTGCCTCAGGTAGCCGGCGTTCGACGCCGTGCGCGGATTGGGCTTGTCCCAGCTCTGATAACAGGCCCGACCCGCGAACTCGGCCAGTGCGGATCCGCCGTCGGCGTCCGTCTCCCACCCGATCTCGTCGGGTGGCGTGAACGCGGTGTGCGCGACCATGCGGACCTGCCGCCGGACGAGCTCGGACATGGTGGACTCCTCGTGGTGTCGTGTCGCCCGGCGGGTCAGCCGAGAAGGTGTGCGGCCACCGTCGCGGCGATCTCGGACGCGGCGTCGAGATCCTCGCCGCCGGGCTCGCCGGTCAGATGAAGGGCCGGCGCCACCGGTCGCAGATCCCACCCGGTGGTGATCCGCTCGACCGAGGTGACGGCCCCCGACGTGTCGTCGTCCCCGTGCACGCACAGTGCGAAGGGCCGACCGGCCACGGCGCCCTCGCACGTGTAATAGGTGCGGTCGAAGAAGTGCTTGAGCGCACCTGACATGTAACCGAAGTTCGCCGGGGTGAGCAGGACGTATCCGTCCGCCCGGAGTACGTGGTCGTCGGTCGTGGCCAGAGCGGGTACCGACTCCACCTCGACTCCCTCGAGTTCGGGATGCGCGAGCCCGCGCTCCAGGGCTTCCAGTATGCGGCGGAGCCTCGGGGACGGTGCGTGGTGGACCAGGAGAACGGCGCTCATCGCTGATCCCGGGCACCGGAGGTGTCCGCCTCGTGCAGAGTGATGGCCACCCGCATGATCTCCCGGGCGCGGGCGCGGTCGCCCGCATGGTCATACGCCCGGGCCAGACGATAGTTGGTGCGCCAGTCGTCCGGGGCCGCCTGGTACTCGGCACTGACCCGGTCGAACAGCTCATCCGCCGCGGCGTGCTCGAGACGCCCGGAGGGACGGTAGTCCAGGGTGGAGACGTCGAGCTCTATCCCCTCCGCGGCGGCGGCGGCGGAGATCTTCTGGAGTTCGAACCCGTTCCGCAGGATCGCCCACGTCGCCCAAGCCCCGACGGCGGTCAGCAGGATGATCCCGACCCCGAGCCCACGCATGGCGAGGTACTCGGATCGGCTGACCATGGACCACCCGAGGTACAGCAGGTACCCGAACGCCACCACCAGACCGACCGCGGTGAGGGCCATGACCAGGGGCTTGACGACTCTGTCCACGGTCGGCCTACAGATCCATGAAGGCGTCGAGCCCCACGGTGAGTCCGGGCACACGCGAGATGGAGCGCACCCCCAGGAGGACGCCGGGCGCGAAGGAGGAGCGGTCGAGGGAATCGTGCCGGATCGTCAGGGTCTCCCCCTGGGTCCCCAGGATCACCTCCTGGTGCGCGACCAGGCCGGTCACTCGGACCGAGTGCACCCTCACCCCACCGACGTCGGCGCCCCTCGCCCCCTCCAGCTCCGTGGAGGTGGCGTCCGGGCATGGTCCCATCCCGGCGGCGGTGCGGGCGGTGGCCATCATCTCGGCGGTGCGGTGTGCCGTTCCCGACGGGGCATCGGCCTTGTTCGGGTGATGGAGTTCCACGATCTCGGCCGAGGGGAAGTACCTGGCGGCCTGGACGGCGAAGCGCATCATGAGGATCGCTCCGATGGCGAAGTTGGGTGCCACGAGGACCCCGGTGTCCGCATGAGACGAGAGCAACCCCCGCAGGGTGTCCAGACGTTCGTCGGTGAATCCGGTCGTGCCGACCACCGCGTGGATGCCGTGCGTGATGCAGAACTCGAGGTTGTCCATCACCACGTCGGGGTGGGTGAAGTCGACGACCACCTCCGCTCCGGCATCGGTGAGCATCCCCAGGGGGTCACCGTGGTCCACCTCGGCGACGAGTTCGAGGTCCTCCGCCGCGCGGACCGCCTCGCAGATCGCCGTGCCCACCTTGCCGCGTGCACCGAGCACACCGACCTTCGTCACCGTCATCGTCTCCTCAGTCTCCTCACTGGTCGCCGACCCGCCCACCAGCCTATCCGCCCACCCGGGCCAGGAGACCCGCCGCACCCTCGGTGCCGGGCATGCCCGGACCCACGGCCGCCAGACACCACGGAGCGACCTCGCCCGTCCAGTAGTCCGCGACGTCGTCGCGGCGCACCGCGCGCAGGCGGGACAGCGAGTCGGCGACGGTCACCACCGCGTCGCGGTCCAGCAGGTGGCGGCCGATCCGCGTCATCCGCGACAGGGGATCGTCCAACCCCAGCCGGATCGACCCGGTGAGGTGCCCGATCGCCCGGTCCACCTCGTCGAGGGACGGGGGTCGTCGGACCATCCCGGACACGACCTCGGCCAGAGCATCGCCCAGGGCGTCCACCCGCCCGACCGGACTGCCGGCGACGACCGACACGAGGCCGGTGGTGCGGAACTGATCCATCGACGCGTACACGGTGTAGGCCAGCCCGAGCTCCTCGCGGACCCGCTGGAACAGTCTGGAGCTCAGCCCACCGCCGAGCACGGCAGTCGCGACCTGCGCCGACGCGCGGTCCCGGTGATCGCGCGACGGGGTTCGACGGGCCAGCGCCAGGAGGACCTGCTCGGAGTCGTCGTCCTCCCCCACCAGGACCGGCGTCGGCGCCCACCCCTCGTGCCCGGTGTCCTGGCC
>NZ_JADDKI010000300.1:0-3795 GCF_015356725.1 Dietzia sp. SYD-A1 | reverse complement strand
GAACAGGCCGGCCGCGTCCACCTGCACCACTCTCATCCGCGAGGGCACCAGGTCGCCGGGCACCCCCGCCGCGCGGGCACGGGCCAGCACCTTCTGCCCCAGGGCGAGGGCCGGCATGTCCCAGGGGATCCCGTCGACGACTCCCCGCGGCGGGCGGTCGGCGCGTTCGGCGGCCTTGGCCTCCTGCCACAGGCGGTCCTGTTCGGTGGTGTCGAGGCCGGCCGCGCCCTCAGCGGTGAACCAGTAGGGCGCGCGCCGGCGCAGCTTGTCCAGCAGGGCGCCGGCGACGTCGTCGATGTCGAACGACCCCTCGGCCCGCCCCTCACCGATCGCGGCGTGGAACAGCACCTGCAGGAGCAGGTCGCCCAACTCGGAGACCAGTTCGTCGCGGTCGCCGTCGGCCACGGCGTCGACCAGCTCCCAGGACTCCTCGAGCAGGTACGGCAGCAGCGAGGCATGGGTCTGGGCGGCCTCCCACTCGCCGTCGCGGCGGATCCGGCCCATCACCTCGATCGCCTCGGCGAGCCGATCCCCCGCACCCGATCCAGCGCCCGGCCCATCGCCGGGGTCGGGCTCGCGACCGGGCTCGGGACTCACACCGACACCGGCTCCGCCTGGATCACCGGGTTCGAGCCCTCCGGATCCCCTGCCATGGCGGTGAGGAAGTCGGCGGCGTACTGCAGCATCTCGTCGTCGCGCGCCTTCTCCGCGCCCGCGCCGGCACGCGCTCCGGCGGCCTTGGGCAGCGGGAGCAGCACGGTCTTCTGCGTGGCCCGGTACTGGGCGGCCGGGTACATGCGCTTGAGGCGGATCTGCTGCGAGTCGAGCAGGTCGAGCGGGCCCACGCGCAGGCGGGAGCCGGCCAGCACGATCTCGCGCACCTTGTACTTCTGGCACACGAGCCGCAGCCGCGACACCGACACCACGCGCCGGGCCTCGGCGGGCATGGGACCGTAGCGGTCCACCAGTTCCTCGACCACCGCGTCGATGTCCTCGGGAGCCCGTGCCTGGGACAGCTTGCGGTACGCCTCGAGTCGCAGCCGGTCGCCGTCGACGTATTCGACCGGGATGTAGGCGTCGACGGGGAGCTCGATGCGGATCTCGCCCACCTCCTCCTCGACCTCCACGGACTCGCCGTCGGCGATGGCGCGGTACGCCTCCACCGCCTCGCCGACCAGACGGATGTAGAGGTCAAAGCCGACGCCGGCGATGTGCCCGGATTGCTCGGCGCCCAGCACGTTGCCGGCCCCGCGCAGCTCGAGGTCCTTCATCGCCACGGCCATGCCGGCACCCAGGTCGTTGTTCTGCGCGATGGTCGCCAACCGGTCGTAGGCGGTCTCGGTGAGCGGCTTCTCGGGGTCGTAGAGGAAGTAGGCGTACCCACGCTCACGCGACCGTCCCACGCGCCCGCGCAGCTGGTGCATCTGCGACAGGCCCAGCTGGTCGGAGCGGTCGACGATCAGGGTGTTGGCGTTGGAGATGTCCAGGCCGGTCTCGACGATGGTCGTGCACACCAGCACGTCGTATTCGCGGTTCCAGAACCCGCCGACGGTCTGCTCGAGCTGCTCCTCCCCCATCTGCCCGTGGGCCACCACCACCCGCGCCTCGGGCACCAGGTCGCGGATCTTGGCCGCGGTGGCGTCGATGGTCCGCACCCGGTTGTGCACGTAGAACACCTGCCCCTCACGCAGCAGTTCGCGGCGGATCGCGGCGGCGACGTGCTTGTCCGAGTGCGCCCCCACGTACGTGAGCACGGGCAGGCGCTCCTCGGGCGGGGTGAGGATCTGGCTCATCTCCCGGATCCCGGCCAGCGACATCTCCAGCGTCCGCGGGATGGGCGTGGCGGACATGGTCAGCACGTCCACGTGGGTGCGCAGCGAGGTGATGTGTTCCTTGTGCTCCACGCCGAAGCGCTGCTCCTCGTCCACCACCACCAGGCCGAGGTTCTTCCACCGGACACCCGTCGCGAGCAGGCGATGGGTGCCGATCACCACGTCCACCGTGCCGTCGGCCAGGCCCGCGAGGATCTCCTTGGCCTCCGCGTCGGAGGTGAACCGGCTCAGGCCCTTGACGGTCACGGGGAACCCGGTCATGCGCTCGACGAAGGTCGCCTGGTGCTGCTGGGCCAGCAGCGTGGTGGGCACGAGCACGGCCACCTGGGTGCCGTCCTGCACGGCCTTGAACGCCGCCCGCACCGCCACCTCGGTCTTGCCGTAGCCCACGTCACCCACCACCACGCGGTCCATGGGGGCGGTCTTCTCCATGTCCCCCTTGACCTCCTCGATCGCCGTGAGCTGGTCGACGGTCTCGGTGAACGGGAACGCGTCCTCCATCTCCCGCTGCCACGGGGTGTCGGGGCCGAAGGCGCGGCCGGGTGCGGACTGCCGCTTGGCATAGAGCTGCACCAGCTCGGTGGCGATCTCGCGTACGGCCTTGCGGGCCTTGCGCTTGGTGTTCTGCCAGTCGGCGCCGCCCATCTTGCTCAGCGTCGGGGCCTCCCCGCCCACGTAGCGGCTCAGCTGGCCGAGGGATTCCATGGGCACGAACAGGCGGTCTCCGGCGCCGCCGCGCTTGCCGGGCGCGTACTCGATCACCACGTATTCGCGCCGGCTCGAGCCGTCCCCGCCGCGCACCTGCCGCTCGACCATCTCCACGAACCGGCCGATGCCGTGCTGGTCGTGCACCACCCAGTCGCCGGCCTTGAGGGCCAGGGGGTCCACCTGGTTGCGGCGCTTGGCGTGGCGCGCCTTGGGGCGCGCGGTGGCGCCGAGTCGGTTGCCGGTGAGATCCGTCTCGGAGACGACGACGAGCTGGTCCCCCTGCTCCCCGGAGTCGGTCGCCAGCGCGAACCCTCCGTGCAGGATCGCCTCGTACACCGACACCACGCCGGGGGCGGGCTCGGATCCCGCCGGGGCGGCGGTGGCCGGGACCTCGGCCTCGGACAGTCGCTCCAGGACGCGATCGACGGTGCCGTGGCCCGGGACCACCACGGCCGCCCGGCCCCCGGAGGCCATGAGCGCCCGGAGTCGGACGAACATGGCCTGCATCTCCGAGTCCTTGCCGCGCGGCGCGGGCGGATCGCCGGCGGGCGCGTCGACCACCTGGCCGTCCTCGGGGTCGGTGAGGAAGCCCGGGGGGACCAGCTGCCACCAGGGCACGCCGGCGGCGGAGGCCTCGGCGCGGACGGCCGAGAAGGTCCGGTACCCCGAGCCCGACAGGTCCAGGGTCTCGCTGTCCACGGGGGCGTCGCCGCCCATGGTCGCGGCGGTCCACGAGGCCTCGAGGAACTCCCGGCCCGCGGAGGCCAGGTCGGCGGCGCGGCGACGGACCTTGTCCGGGTCGCACACCACGACGCGGGTGCCCGGCGGCATGAGCATCGGCAGCGTGGCCATCTCCTCCGGCACGAGCACCGAGGTCAGTGCCTCCATGCCGTCCCGGGGGATCCCCTCGGCCAGCGAGTCCAGCAGCTCCGCCAGGGTCGGGTTCTCGCGGTGCGCCTCGGCCAACCGCCGTGCGCGCTCGCGGACGTCCTCGTCGAGGAGCAGCTCCCGGCAGGGGAACAACACGGCCGAGTCGACCTCTCCCTCGGGCAGGGACCGCTGGTCGGCCACGGAGAACTCGCGGATCTCGGCGATCGTGTCCCCGTCGAACTCCACGCGGAGCGGGTGGTCGGCGGTGGTGGGGAACACGTCCACGATCCCGCCGCGCACCGCCACGTCACCGCGGCGGGCCACCATGTCCTCGCGGCTGTAGGCGAACTCGGTCAGGGTCGCCAGGAACTGCGCGGGGTCGAGC
>NZ_JADDKI010000299.1:0-4911 GCF_015356725.1 Dietzia sp. SYD-A1 | reverse complement strand
GCGCCGACCCCGGCACCGACTCCGGCGCCGCCCGCGGCCACGCCGTCACTCGCCGGAGAGGACAGCGGTTCCGCCAACTCGGACACCCATCTGCGCGCGGCCCGCGTCCTGGCGATGGCGCAGGAGATGGCGGACCGCCTCACGGGCGAGGCCAAGAAGGAGTCCGACGGGCTCATGGCCAAGGCCCGCGGTGAGTCCGATCGCCTCGTCGGCGACGCCAAGAACCAGTCGGAGAAGATGGTCGGGGACGCCCGCAGGGAGGCCGACAAGATCCTCGGCGAGGCCAAGGCCAAGTCCGACGGGATCGTCAAGGACGCGCAGGCGCGCTCCGAGCAGCAGATCAAGGAAGCACAGGCCAAGGCCGACGCCCTGCAGGCCGACGCGGAACGCAAGCACACCGAGATCATGGCCACCATCAACCAGCAGCGCGGGGTGCTGGAGGGTCGCATCGAGCAGCTTCGGACCTTCGAGAAGGACTACCGCAGCCGCCTCACCAGCTACCTCGAGAACCAGCTGACAGAACTCGGCAAGTCCGGCTCCGCCGCCCCCGCCGCACCGGCCGAGAACGCCGGCGCGCCGGACCAGGGTGGCAAGAAGGACGGCGGCCACCGCGCCGAGTAGCCCATCCGAGTCGTCGCGTCCGGTCCCCGCCCCTGCCCAGGGTGCGGGGACCGACGTATATTCGGGGGGTGGGTCCGCCCCGGAGCCGGTGTATTCCACGACTCGCACCACGGCAGGAGGAACGCATGCTCGTCGTCGCACTCGGACTGACGCTGCTCGGCTTCGCCTTCCTCGTCGCGGCCGTGGCGACCGGACAGATCGGGTGGGCGTGGGCCTGCATCGTGGCCGGCGCCCTCGGACTGCTCTTGCTGCTCATGGATCTTCTCCGCGGGAGGACGGCCCGCGACGGCTCCGGAGAGAATCCACCGGACGCGAGTGACGAGGCGGAGGAGACGGGCGCCCACAGCGACAGGTAGCATCACCCGATGTCCGGCGATGAGCCGGATGCGCTGAGATCCGGCCATCACCGGGGAGCGCTCGGAAGAACGGTCGGTCCCGAGGTGGGAGCGGCTCAGTAGAACCGAACGGGGGAGCCCGTCAGGGTCCCCGATCCACGAGTGGGCGTCGCACCGTCGACGCCAAACGGGGTGGTACCGCGGACGGATGCGCCAGTCGCGTCCGGTTCGTCCCCGAGCGCAGGCCTGTCGGCCCCACGGGTACCAACTCGTGTGGGCCCGTACCTCGAGGAGTCCGCCCACATGAGCACCGAGCCCACCGCAACGGGTAGCGCGTACCCGATTCTCGACCTCACCGGCGGCACTACCGCGCAGTCGCCGTCGTTCCCCGCGCTCGAGCAGACCGTCCTGGCCCGGTGGGACGAGCGCGACACCTTCCGTGAGTCCGTCCGCAGGCGAGCGGATGCCGACGAGTACGTCTTCTACGACGGCCCCCCGTTCGCCAACGGCCTACCCCACTACGGACATCTGCTCACCGGGTACGTCAAGGACGTGATCCCGCGCTATCGCACCATGCGCGGTTACCTGGTCGAACGCCGGTTCGGCTGGGACTGCCACGGTCTGCCCGCCGAGCTCGAGGCGGAGAAGCAGCTGGGGATCACCGAGAAGTCGCAGATTCTCGAGATGGGTCTTGCCGAGTTCAACTCCGCGTGCGAGAAGTCGGTGCTGCGCTACACCGATGAGTGGGAGGACTACGTCCACCGCCAGGCCCGCTGGGTGGACTTCGAGAACGACTACAAGACCTTGGACATCGACTTCACCGAGTCCGTCCTGTGGGCGTTCAAACGCCTCTACGACAAGGGTCTGGTCTACAAGGGTTTCCGCGTGCTGCCGTACTCCTGGTACGAGCAGACGCCCCTGTCCAACCAGGAGACGCGGTTGGACGACGCGTACAAGATGCGACAGGACCCCGCGGTCACGGTCGGACTGCCGCTCGAGGCCCCGCAGTCCAGCCCGTTCCACGGCGCCGAGGCGCTGGTGTGGACCACCACCCCCTGGACCCTGCCGTCCAACCTGGCCGCCGCCGTCCACCCCGACATCGACTACTGCGTGGTGCAGGTGAACACGGGTGATCTCGCCGGCCGACGCTTCGTCGTGGCCGAGGCGCGCCGGGGGGTGTACGCGCCCGAGTTCGGTGAGGACGCGGAGGTGGTGGCCACCGCGAAGGGCTCCGAACTGGTGGGGCTGCCGTACGTCCCGCCGTTCGACTTCTTCGCCGGCCACCCGAACGCGCACGTGGTGCTGGCGGCCGACTACGTCACCACCGACTCGGGTACGGGCATCGTCCACCTCGCGCCGGCCTTCGGCGAGGAGGACAAGGACGCCTGCGACGCGGCCGGCATCGAGCTGGTCATCCCCGTCGGAGCCGACGGGAAGTTCACCGCCGAGGTGCCGCCGTACGCGGGCCAGCTGGTCTTCGACGCCAACGCGCCGATCTCACGCGACCTGCGCGCGGCGGGGCGACTGATCCGCCACGAGACCATCGAACACTCCTACCCCCACTCCTGGAGGTCCGGCCAGCCGTTGATCTACATGGCCCTGCCGGCCTGGTTCGTCAAGGTCACCGCGTTCCGCGACCGGATGGTCGAACTCAATCGCGAGCAGATCACCTGGATGCCCGAACACGTGCGCGACGGGCAGTTCGGCAAGTGGCTCGAGGGCGCGCGGGACTGGAACATCAACCGGAACCGGTACTGGGGCGCGCCGATCCCCGTCTGGGAGTCCGATGACCCCGCCTACCCGCGCGTGGACGTCTACGGGTCTCTCGACGAGCTCGAGGCCGACTTCGGCGTGCGGCCCACTGATCTGCACCGTCCGTACATCGACGAGCTGACCCGGCCCAACCCCGACGACCCGACCGGCAGGTCCACCATGCGGCGTGTGGCCGACGTGTTCGACTGCTGGTTCGAGTCCGGGTCCATGCCGTTCGCCCAGGTCCACTATCCCTTCGAGAACAAGGAGTGGTTCGAGACCCACAACCCGGGCGACTTCATCGTGGAGTACAACGGCCAGACCCGGGGCTGGTTCTACACCCTGCACGTCCTGGCCACGGCTCTCTTCGACCGGCCCGCGTTCACGCACGTCGCCGCGCACGGCATCGTGCTGGGCAACGACGGCCTCAAGATGAGCAAGTCCAAGGGCAACTACCCGGACGTCAACGAGGTGTTCGCCCGCGACGGCTCCGATGCCATGCGCTGGTTCCTCATGAGTTCCCCCATCCTCCGTGGCGGCAATCTCGTGGTGACCGAACAGGGCATCCGGGAGGGCGTGCGCCAGGCCATGCTCCCGCTGTGGAACTCCTACAGCTTCCTGCAGCTGTACGCCGCCGAGCGCGCCACCTGGCGGACGGATTCACCCCACGTGCTGGACCGGTACATCCTGTCGCGGCTGGCCACGACCCGGGATGCGATGACCCGGGCCCTGGACAGCACGGACATCGCCGCCGCGTGCGACGAGCTGCGCCAGTTCGCCGACGCGCTGACCAACTGGTACGTGCGCCGGTCCCGGTCGCGGTTCTGGGCAGGGGAGGCGTCGGGCCAGGATTCGCGCGACGCCTTCGACACGCTCTACACGGTCCTCGAGACGACCATGCGGCTCGCCGCGCCGCTCCTGCCCCTCATGACGGAGGTCGTGTGGACCGGGCTGACCGGACGGGAGTCCGTTCACCTGGCGGACTGGCCGGCCGATGACGAGCTCCCGCACGACGCCGGGCTGGTCGAGGCGATGGAGGCCGTCCGCGACGTGTGTTCCACGGTGTCCTCGATCCGGAAGGCAAAGCACCTGCGCGTGCGCCTGCCCTTGAACGTGCTCACCGTGGCGATGCCCGACGCCGAGCGGCTTGAGCCGTTCACCGGCATCATCGCCGACGAGGTGAACGTACGAGAGGTGCGCCTGACCAGCGACGTGGCCGCCCACGGGCGGATGGAGCTGGCGGTCAACGCGCGGGCGGCGGGGCCGCGGCTGGGCAAGCAGGTGCAGGCGTGCATCAAGGCCGCCAAGACGGGCGACTGGTCCGAGGTCGACGGCGTGGTGGTGGCCGGTGGCGTCGAGCTGCAGGAGGGCGAGTACGAGCACCGCCTCGTGGCCGCGGATCCGGAGTCCACGGCGGCGCTCGCGGGCGGGGCCGGTCTGGTGGTGTTGGATCTGACCGTCACGGAGGAGCTGGAGGCCGAGGGCTGGGCCAAGGACCGGATCCGCGAGATCCAGGAGGCCCGGCGCGCCGCCGGTTTCGACATCTCCGACCGCATCCGGGTACGCCTGGAGGTCCCGGCGGACCGTCGCGAGTGGGCCGACCGTCACGCCCGCCTGATCGCCGACGAGGTCCTGGCCACGGACTTCGAGGTCCTCGACGCGCTCGACCCGGCGGACGGCGAGGCCGAGGAGCTCGGTGACGGTGTCAGGATGACCCTGGCCCGGGTCTGACACGGACCGGTCCTGAGCCGAGACGGGAACCGGCGTGGCTGACGGGCAGGACCGCTGGGTCCTGCACGTGGACATGGACGCCTTCTTCGCCTCCTGCGAGCAGCTCACGCGGCCGACGCTGCGCGGTCGGCCAGTGCTCGTGGGAGGCGTGGGGGGTCGCGGAGTGGTGGCGGGGTGCTCCTACGAGGCGCGCGCCCGCGGCGCGCGTTCCGCCATGCCCTCGCACCAGGCCAGGCGGCTCGTGGGCCCCTCGGCCGTCTTCGTGTTCCCCCGGATGGCGGTGTACCGCGCGTTGAGCCGCCGGGTGTTCGAGGTCTTCTCCGCGCACGCTCCGGTGGTCGAGAAGGTCTCGGTGGACGAGGCCTTCCTCGAACCCCCCGAGCTCCGCGGTGCCGACGTCGAGCGGACCCGGCGGTGGGCGGAGGACCTACGAGCGGCGATACGCGAGGCCACCGGACTGCCGGCCTCGGTG
>NZ_JADDKI010000298.1:0-5805 GCF_015356725.1 Dietzia sp. SYD-A1 | reverse complement strand
GCCCTGGAGATCGCCCGGGTGGACGGCATCCGGTGGATCCCCGAGACGACCGTCGAGCTGCCCGCGGACGCGGGCACCGCCACGGCCGCGCTCGACGGGACGGTCCTGGTTCCCTTCGGTGACGGCGTCGTCGTCGTCTCACCGGACGGTGACTCGCGCGAGATCTCGGGGCTCGGACCCGTCACCGCGGCGGCCGTGACCACCGACGGTCGGCTCCTCACGGGCGCCCCCGGCGGCGAGGTGGTGGTCCGCGACCCCGACGGGGCCGAGCGGCATCGCGTCGGTGGTCTGACGTCGGTCGATCGGATCAGCGTGGCCCGGGACGGTTCGGTCACGGCGTTCAGCCGACCGGACACCGTCATCGCCAGCATCGATCTGGACGAATCCGGGGCCGGGCCGCTCCTGCGCGCCGGCAGAGGAGCCGGGATGCTCGGTGAGTACGGGGATGTCACCATCGTCGCCAGCGACACCGTGGGGGACACACTGCTGGTCTACTCGACCTCGCCGATCCGGCTCCATCAGCAGTTCCCGGTCGCGGCCGCGCCCTGGGCGGTCGCCGGGGACCCCACCCGGGACGTCGTCTGGGTCACCTCCACCGGGACCAACACCGTCCAGGCGTACGATCTCGGCGACGGCACGGGGGTACGGCGGGCCGAGATCGCGACGGTGCGCCAACCCGATTCCCTGGTGGTCACCGCTTCCGGGACGGTGGTCGTCGGATCCGCCGACGGTGCGGGACTGCACCTGATGCGGCCAGAGCTCCCGGAGCCGTCGAGCTGATCGACGCACCACCCACGCCCCATCGAGGAGGACCGTGTACTCGCTGATGAAGAGTGTGCTGTTCCGCTTTCCCGCGGAACGGATCCACCACCTGGTCTTCGGCTTTCTCAAGCTGTTGACCCTGGTACCACCGCTGGGTTCGCTCGTGCGCCGGGTCCTCGGTGTCCGGGATCCGATCCTGGCCCAGGATGTCCTGGGGCGCCGGTTCCCCGGGCCGCTCGGCCTCGCCGCCGGTTTCGACAAGAACGCCGCGGCCGTCGACTCGTGGGGTGCGATCGGGTTCGGGTTCAGCGAGGTCGGCACGGTCACCGCGTCACCCCAGCCCGGGAATCCGGCGCCCCGTCTGTTCCGGCTGCCGGAGGACCGGGCGATCCTCAACCGGATGGGCTTCAACAATCACGGCGCGGGCAACGCGGCCAACAATCTGCGCAGGCGCCGGAGCAGCGACCCCGTGGGGATCAACATCGGTAAGACCAAGGTGGTGCCCCCGGAGGACGCGGTCCGCGACTACGTGGCGTCCGCCAGCGTGCTCACCGGGCTGGCCGACTACATGGTGGTCAACGTCAGCTCCCCCAACACCCCCGGCCTCAGGGATCTCCAGGCGGTCGACTCACTCCGCCCCATCCTCACCGCGGTCCGTGACGTGGCGACGATCCCCGTGTTGGTCAAGATCGCGCCCGACCTGGACGACGACGACATCGACGCGGTCACGGACCTCGTCATGGAGCTGGGCCTCGCGGGCATCGTCGCCACCAACACCACCATCTCCCGGGACGGGCTCAGGACACCGGCTGCCGTCGTGGAGGCGATGGGTGCGGGAGGGATCTCGGGGGCGCCCGTCGCGGCCCGGTCCCGCCAGGTGCTCGCCCGGATCCACGAGCGGGCCGGCGATCGGATCGTCCTCATCTCGGTGGGCGGCGTCGAGACCCCGGAGGACGTGTGGGACCGCATCACCCACGGTGCTCATCTGGTCCAGACGTACACCGGTTTCGTGTTCACCGGACCCGATCTCATCCGTGGGACCAACAAGCTCGTCGCCCGCCGGCTCCGGCAGGGCGGGTTCGCCTCCCTGGCGGAGGCCGTCGGTTCGGCGGTCAGCTGACCCCTACTGCTCGAAGAGCGCCGTGACGGTCCCGCGGGCCAGGCCCTGCCCGAAGAGGTTGAACCCCACGAAGGCGCAGGAGGCGTCCTCTCCGAGTTCGATCTCGTCGCCGACGGCGTGAACGGCCAGGATGTATCGGTGCGGACCGTGCCCCTCGGGTGGGGCCGCTCCCACGAATCCCTTGAACCCGGCGTCGTTGCGGACCACGACGGCCCCCTCCGGCAGGCCCGCGGTGTCGTCGCCGGTGCACGCCCCCTCCGGTAGCGAGGTCACGTCGGCGGGGATGTTGGCCACCGACCAGTGCCAGAACCCCGAGGCGGTCGGCGCGTCGGGGTCGAACACGGTCACCACGTAGGTCCGGGTCCCCTCCGGTCCGGCACTCCAGCTCACCTGAGGCGACTTGTCCTCGCCGCCTTCGACTCCCATCTTCCCGCCGAGCTGCCCGGACGAGAGGGTGGAGCCCTCGACGAAGGATTCGCTCGTCACCTCGAGGGCGGGGAGGTCCGGAAGTGCGTCGTAGGGGTTCGGCACGCGGAAGTCGGTCATCGTCATCCTCCTGGGTCGGACGGTGCGGGGAGGTGTCCCCGGCCGGTCTCGTCCTTGTCTACCAGCGATGACCGGACGGCGTCGGGTGGGAGCGGGGTCCGATTTGTCCCACGGTTCGCGCATCGGCTAGTGTCATTCCTCGCACGACCAAGCCGGGGAAGATCCGGTGCAGGTCACCAGTGTGCGAGCGCGAGTGGCGGAATGGCAGACGCGCTAGCTTGAGGTGCTAGTGTCCTATTAACGGACGTGGGGGTTCAAGTCCCCCCTCGCGCACACTGTGTCGAGACAGTAGAAGTGGCCCCGGATCCGTGAGGACCCGGGGCCCACTTGTCTCCCCGGGAGGTCCCCCGATGGCCGCACCCCGCCGACGCCGGCCCGACGTCGCGAGAACTGTCGCCGGACGGGTGGCGGACGCGCTCGGGTGGCTGACCGGCACCGCCGCTCGCGCCGCGGATCGGCGCCTCGACTCACTGGGCCTGGCTCCCCCTCCCCTCGACCTACCCCCCGAGGTCCGCGGCGACCTCTGCGCCTTCTTCGGCCACACCATCGACCCCGCTGCGGTGATGATCCGGCGGGGACACGTGCCCGGGGTGGCCCACCCGCGGGCGTTCGCCCTGCCGGGCCTGATCTATCTGGGCGTCGACGCCGGGGTGGTGAGACCGCGGGCTGGGGTCGACGATCACCCCAGGGCCACCCCCACGTTGGTCCACGAACTGGTCCACGTCTGGCAGGGCCGGGTCATCGGTCCCCGATACGTGGTCATCGCGCTCGCCGAACAGGCGCTGAAGGGGCGCCGGGCCTACGACTGGCGCGCGGCCCTCGACCGGGGTCCACACGACTGCGCCACCCGCGACCGGGCCGGAGTGAACCGCGCCCCGTGGATGTTCCCGGTGGAGGCCCACGCGCAGCTGGTGTCCGATGCCTACGCCCTTCGCCACGGGTTCACCCCGCCTCCCGCTGACGCGGGGGGTCACCGGGAGCCGCCGGCCGTGGAGGAGGTGCTCGCCGGGCTCAGGGCAGGCCGTGCGCCCACCCTGCGGGCGCGAGCGGTTTAGGGACCGGCGGCCTCGTCGTCGTACCGTGTCCTGGTGACAGGCATCGATCCGGACGACCTCGAGACCCTCCAGCGCGTCCTCGACCAGGCGGCGGCGCTCGGGGAGGACCACCCCGATTCCATCCGGGTGCAGCGCTCGGTCGGCCACATGTTCAAGTTGCTCAAGAAGTCTCGCCGCAACGAGGTCCGCCGCGCCCGGCAGGAGGCGGACAAGGCGGTCATCGAGGCCACCGCGACCGGCTCGCCCACCCGGATCGACGACGAGACGGCCGGGATCCGCCTGGTCTCGAACACTCCGGGAGCCGTGGCCGGGCACCTGCAGCGCGCGGTGGCCTGTTACGTCTGCAAGCAGCTCTACACGCAGGTCGACGCCTTCTACCACCAGCTGTGCCCGGAGTGCGCGGCGGCCAACCGCGCGAAGCGGGACCCGGACATGGACCTGACCGGGCGGCGGGCCCTGCTCACCGGGGGGCGCGCCAAGATCGGCATGTACATCGCCCTCATGCTGCTGCGGGCGGGGGCTCACGTGACCATCACGACCCGCTTCCCCCGCGACGCCGTCCGACGGTTCGCCTCGATGCCCGACCACGCGGACTGGGCCGACAGGGTCCACGTGATCGGTGTGGACCTGCGCGATCCCGCCCAGGTCGTGGCACTGGCCGACGAGGTCGCCGCCGCCGGGCCGCTGGACATCCTCATCAACAACGCCGCCCAGACGGTGCGCCGGTCCCCCGGGTCGTACTCCGGACTCGTGGACGGCGAGTCCGTACCCCTCACCGGACGGGCCGCAGACATCCCCATGATCACCATGGGCCGCACCTCCGAGCTGCACCCGGCCGCGCTGATGGGCGGCGAATCCGCGCTCATCGGCTCCGACGAGGCCGAACGCGAGGCCGGACACATCGCCGAGCAGGCACTCCTGGCCGGGTCGGCGTCCCTGGACCGCGTGGCCGCCGGCACCGCCATCGACGCCGGCGGGCTGCTGCCGGACGTGGTCGACCACAACAGCTGGGTGGCCACGGTCGACCAGGTGGAGCCCATGGAGATGCTCGAGGTGCAGCTGTGCAACTCGGTCGCGCCGTTCATCCTGGTCTCCCGCCTGCGGCCCGCGCTGGCGGCGTCGGGCGCCCGGCGCAAGTACGTCGTCAACGTCTCCGCCATGGAGGGGCAGTTCTCCCGGCGCTACAAGGGCGCGGGGCACCCGCACACCAACATGGCCAAGGCGGGCCTGAACATGCTCACCCGCACCTCCGCCGAGGAGATGTTCACCGAGCACGGCATCCTCATGACCGCCGTGGACACCGGGTGGATCACCGACGAGCGGCCGCACACGACCAAGGTCCGGCTCCACGAGGAGGGCTTCCACGCTCCTCTCGACCTGGTGGACGGGGCGGCGCGCGTGGTCGATCCGATCGTGCGCGGTGAGGCCGGCGAGGACCTCTACGGGTGCTTCCTCAAGGACTTCCGACCCAGCCCGTGGTGAGCGATCCGGACACCCGGCGGCCGGGACAATAGGATCGTCGGCATGGACTCACCCACCTCGGCGGCAGTGCACCTCATCCTGACCACCGAGCTCCTGCCCGCGCTGCGCGAGGTGGTGACCGAACTCGGCGGGGACGGCCCGGACACCCTGGTCCATTCGCGACCCACGGCGGTGGGGGCGGCGCACCCGACCAACTCCGCTGCCGCGACGGTCCGTCATCTCTGCGGGGTCCTCACCTCCTGGGGGGCGGCGTGCCTCGGCGGTGAGGAGGTCCGCCGACACCGGGAGTCGGAGTTCACGTACGACGGGCCGGTCGAGCCCGAACTCGACAGGCTGTCCGCACTGGCCGACCGGGTCCCGGACTGGACCACGGCGGCGCTGCTGCGGGGCGACCTCGCACATCCCGCCGGGACGGCGTTCCCGGTGGAACGGGCCCGGGCCGCCGGCACCCTGACCGTGGAGTGGGTGCTGGCGCACATCCTCCACGACGTCGCCACCCACCTCGGTCACCTTGAGGTCACCCGCGACGTCCTGCTGTCCGCCGGCCCCCGGTGACCTCCTCCCCCGGCGGGATGGACTCCGGTCGGACCGGCCGGATCCCGGTCCTGCTCGACTGCGACCCGGGGATCGACGACGCCCTGGCGATCGCCTACCTGGTGGCCGAGCACCGAGCCGGGTCGATCGACCTGGCAGGGCTCGTGTGCACGGCCGGCAACGTCGGCATCGAGGACACGGTCCGCAACGCTCTGGCCTGGCTGGACCTGGCGGGCGCTCCCCCCGTCCCCGTGTCGGCCGGGGCCGCCGGCGCGACGGTCGTGCCCCACGCGTTCACGCCGGAGA
>NZ_JADDKI010000297.1:0-1112 GCF_015356725.1 Dietzia sp. SYD-A1 | reverse complement strand
AGCCGCCTCCGGAGCGGCCGTCCCCCGGATGCGTGGTCAGCGCGAGGTCGGCCCGCCCGCTGCGCAGGTGCTCGGTCACCTGGTCGCTGAGGTTGTCCTCCACGTGCACCGCCACGTCGGGGTGGAGCCGCTGGTAGACGCGGATCATCGGCGGCAGCAGGGTCGCGGCCAGGGACGGCAGCGTGGCGATGGTGATGCTCCCCCTGGTGCCGGCGAGGTAGCCCTCGATGTGGGCCAGCCCGGTGTCGACGTGCTCGATCACGCCCCGCGCCACGGTCACCACGGCCTCCCCGTCACTGGTCAGCAGGACGCGGCGGGTGCTGCGCTGGAACAGCGGGGTGCGCAGCCGGCGTTCGGCCTCCAGCACGGTGCGGCTGAGCGAGGACTGCGCGACCCCTAGTTCGGCGGCGGCGAGCGTGAAGCTGCGGTGATGGGCGACGGCGACGATCGCCCGGAGGTGATGCACGCCCAGATTCATGCTCATGGCACATGAATCTATCGCCAAATGATGTTGGACTGCATAACGTGAGTCACCTCACACTGTGTGGAGCCGACGAAAGGGGCTCTCGTGCTCGCATGGGCAGGTTTTCTCACCATCGGGGTGATTCTGGCTCTGCTGCTCTCCAACCGCGTGGCGGCGGTGGTGGCGCTGGCAGGGGTGCCGATCGTCTTCGCCCTGATCGCCGGGTTCGGACCGGCGGAGATCGGCGAGTTCGTCGCCGACGGGCTGGGCGGCGTGGTCGGGGTGACGGTGATGTTCGTCTTTGCCATCACCTACTTCGGGGTGATGCGGGACGCCGGGCTCTTCGACCCGCTGATCCGGCGCATCGTCCGCTGGGCGGGCAACGCCCCGGTCACCATCTGCGTGGCCACCACCGCACTGGCGATGGCCGCCCACCTCGACGGCGCCGGGGCCACCACGTTCCTCATCACCATCCCGGCCATGATCCCGCTCTTCGACCGCCTGGGCATGAGCCGGCTGACGCTGAGCGTGTGCGTGGGCCTGGGCGCCGGAACCATGAACCTGCTCCCCTGGGGCGGGCCCACCGCGCGGGCCGCGGCGACCGCCGGCGTCCCCGCCAACGACCTGTGGGTGCCGCTCATCCCCGCCC
>NZ_JADDKI010000296.1:0-2288 GCF_015356725.1 Dietzia sp. SYD-A1 | reverse complement strand
CTGCGGCCGGGGCGTGGGCCGTGCGCGTCCACGATGTGCCGCCGAGCGTCGACGCCGTCCGGGTGGCCGCCGCATGGGCGGCCGGAACACCGGGGGAGGGCTGATGGCGGACCGGATCGAACTCAGGGGCCTGCGGGTGCGCGGCCACCACGGGGTCTTCGAGCACGAGCGGCACGACGGTCAGGACTTCCTCGTCGACCTCGTCCTGTGGACCGACTTCTCCGCGGCCGCGGCGTCCGACGATCTGGCCGACACCGTCGACTACGGTGCGCTGGCGCTGTTCGCCCGGGACGTGGTGTCCGGGGCCCCCCGCGACCTGATCGAGACGGTGGCCTCGCAGATCGCCGACGGGGTCATGGACCTGGCCCCCCACGCGCACGCGGTCGAGGTGACCGTGCACAAGCCCCAGGCGCCCATCCCCGCCGAGTTCGCGGACGTCGCGGTGGTGGCCAGACGATCGCGTGGGCACGACGGCGAACCGGGTGCGGACCGGTGACCTGCCGGGCCGTCCTGTCGATCGGCGGAAACCACGGTGACTCACTCGAGTTCCTCCGTGGTGTGGTGGCCGCCGCCGCCGGAGCGGGCACCCTCCGCGACGTCTCGTCGGTCTACGCGACCCCTCCGTGGGGCGGGGTGGAGCAGGACGACTTCCTCAACGCGGTTCTCGTCGTCGAACACCCGGGTTCCCCCCGCGACGTGCTCGACTGGGGACTCGCGCAGGAGCGGGCCGCGGGCCGCACCCGCCGGGTCCGGTGGGGGCCGCGGTCACTCGACGTGGACGTGGTGTCCGCCGAGGTGGACGGTGTGACGGTGAGGTCCCGGGACGACCGTCTGACCCTGCCCCACCCCCGTGCGGCCGAGCGGGCGTTCGTCCTGGTCCCCTGGTCGGAGATCGAACCGCGTGCCCGGTTGGACGGCACGCCCCTCTCGGCCCACCTCGATGCCCTCGATCCCGCGGAAGTGTGCGCGATCCGGCGCACGCGCGACCGGCTGGCGCCCGAAGGGTGGGTCCGCTGACATGTCCCGTATCGCGGTGTCCACCCTCGCCCTGGTCGCGCTCGTGGCCGGCGTGGCCGCCTACTTCCTCACGGGTTCGTTTCTCGGGTCACTGCCTCCACTCGGGTGGGGCTGGGTCACTCTGCCGGTGGTGGCGGTGATCGACCTCTTGTTGGCGCTCCGCGTCCGATCCGCGATCTCCGACGGCGGCGTGGGCCAGGACCGCAGCCAGATGCACCCGATGACGATCGCGCGGTGCGCAGCCCTCGGGCAGGCGTCGGCGGTCCTGGGAGCAGCGGCCGGTGGCCTGGGAACCGGGTTGGTCCTGTACTTCCTGCCCAGGCTGGGCGAGCTGGCCGCGGCCGGCGACGAGCTGCCGGTGTCCGAGGCGGTGTTGGTGTCGGGGGCGGTGCTCGTGGGCGCGGGACTGTTCCTCGAGGCCGCCTGCGAGACCCCTCCCTCCGACGACGACCTCGGGGGACTGGCCCAGTCGACCTGACCGGCCCGACCTGACCGGCCCAGTCGACCTGACCGGCCCGGCGGGACCGCGAGCGGCGGGCATCTCGACGAACACGCGCCAGTTACCCGTGTGACTAGTGGTTCTCCGCGTATCATCCCGGGCATGAGTTCCGACGGCGCGATCGACAAACCCCGATCCGTCCGCCCCGCTCGTGGTGACGACCGCGGCCTGGCGGGCATCGCTCTCGGCGCCCTCCTGGTGCTCGCGCTCGTCGCGACCGTCGTGATGGTCTTCTCGGACGATCCGGTGTGGATGCGGATCGGCACCCTCGCGGCACTCTGGGCGGCGTTCATCGGGGCCTTCCTCGTGGCCCGTTACAGGCGACAGGCCGCGGCCGAGGCCGCCCGGGTCCGCGACCTGCACACGGTGTACGAACTGCAGCTCGAGCGTGAGATCTCGGCGCGTCGCGAACACGAGCTCGTGGTGGAGAAGGATCTCCGCGACTCCGTGCGTGCGGAGACCACCGATTCGATCCGCGCACTCCGCCACGAGATCGCCGCGTTGCGCGACCAGCTCGGGCAGATGGGTGTCACGCTGAACGACGAGCGTCCCGCCGTGGGTGGCGACACCGCCGCCGGGGAGCTGGGCGCCGGGGTGTCCCTGCCGTCGGTGCCGTCCGAGCGTGTCGAGCCCCGCCGTCGGGCCCCGGAACCGACCGTTACCGGCGTCGGTCGTGACGTCACCCCGAGCACCGAGCGCACCGAGAAGCTCTCGCCGGTCGAGGCGGAGACGGCGCGCCCCGCGGGCGCCCAGGACCGGCCGACCCGCGGCC
>NZ_JADDKI010000295.1:0-2940 GCF_015356725.1 Dietzia sp. SYD-A1 | reverse complement strand
GGGCAGTGGAGGTCGGGCTGCTTGACGCCGGGGTGACGGCGGACGGACCCGAGCGACGAGCGGTGAGGGGATCGCCCGGCCCCCCGGTCGCATCCGAGAACGGTGCGAGTGTGGGCAGGGTGCTCGCCGAGGCGGGTAGAAGCGCGAGGAACCCCGGGATCGTCCCGGCGAGCATGACCGAGGGCATACCGGAACGCACCGTCAGATGTGGCCGGGACCCCTCGATGAGCGTGCCACCCCGCTCGACCAGGGGGTCCGATCGCGGTTCGGCGAGTTGGTCGGCGACCTCATCGACGGAGGGTGCGGCGGTGTCCGCGGGGCCGAGGATCACGGCTGCCGCCGCGACGCCTACTCCTCCGGCGAGAACGGCGATGAGACCGGCAGCGGCGAACCTCATGCCACTCCTCCACTCATGCGCCCAGTGTAATGATGACGCGACCACTGTCCCACCGATTGTGGATCTTGGAAAGAGGGTCGGCCACACGGATCGGCGGACGGGCCGCACCCTCGCAGGGTGCGGCCCGTCCGCCGATCTGACCGCGGGACCTCGGCAGGCCCCGGAGGTCTCAGCCCAGGCGCTCCTTGAGAGCGGCGAACTGCTCGTGCACCTCGGACGGGACCTTGGGCCCGCAGAAGTCCAACCACTCGGTGATGAGCGGGAGTTCGCGGCGCCACTCCTCGGGGTCGATCGCCAGCGCCTCCTCCACGTCCCTGAGGGGGGTGTCGAGGCCGGTGAGGTCGATGTCCTCGGCGCGGGCGGTGAACCCCGCCACGGTCTCATCCGCGTCGACGCGGCCCTCGATGCGGTCCACGACCCACTTCAGGACGCGGCTGTTCTCGCCGAAACCGGGCCAGAGGAAGCGGCCGTCCGCGCCCTTGCGGAACCAGTTGACCAGGAAGACCTTGGGCATCTTGTCGCCACCGCGCTCGCCCATGTCCACCCAGTGCTGGAAGTAGTCACCGACGTTGTATCCGATGAAGGGCAGCATCGCCATCGGGTCCCGGCGGACCGCACCGACCTTGCCCTCCGCGGCCGCGGTCTGGCCGGAGGAGAGGGTGGCCCCGATGTAGACGCCGTGGTTCCACGAGTGGGCCTCGCTCACCAGCGGCACGGTGTCCGCCCGGCGCCCGCCGAACAGGATGGCCGAGATCGGCACGCCCTGCGGGGAGTTGAACTCCTCGGCGGTGACCGGGCACTGGTTGATCGGTACGCAGTAGCGGGAGTTGGGGTGGGCGGCGTTGCCCGCCCCGCCGTCACCCACCGGGGTCCAGTCGTTGCCGAGCCAGTCGATCAGGTGGTCCGGGGTCCCCTCCAGGTCCTCCCACCACACGTCACCGTCGTCCGTGAGTGCGACGTTGGTGTAGATCGAGTTCCCCGCCTCCAGCGTCTTCATCGCGTTGGGGTTCGACGAGTAGTTGGTACCGGGGGCGACTCCGAAGAAGCCGTACTCGGGGTTCACCGCGTAGAGCCGGCCGTCGGCACCGAACCGCATCCAGGCGATGTCGTCGCCCACGACCTCGGCGCGCCACCCCTCGATGGTCGGCTGGAGCATGGCGAGGTTGGTCTTGCCGCACGCGGACGGGAACGCCGCGGCGATGAAGTAGACCTTGTCCTCGGGGGAGATGAGCTTGAGGATGAGCATGTGCTCGGCCATCCAGCCCTCGTCGCGGGCCATGGCGGAGGCGATCCGCAGCGCGAAACACTTCTTGCCCAGCAGTGCGTTTCCGCCGTACCCGGATCCGAACGACCAGATCTCACGGGTCTCCGGGAAGTGGGTGATGTACTTCTCCTCGTTACACGGCCACGGGACGTCGTCCTGGCCGGGCTCGAGGGGCGCACCGACGGTGTGCAGGCCCTTGACGTACTCGCCGTCGGACCCGATCTTCTCCAGGGCGGCGGTGCCCATGCGGGTCATGATCTTCATGGACACCACGACGTAGGCCGAATCGGTGAGTTCGATGCCGAGCTTGGGATCCTCGGCGTCGAGGGGGCCCATGCAGTAGGGCACCACATACATCGTGCGGCCACGCATGCTGCCGCTGAACAACTCGGTCATGTGGCCGCGCATCTCGGCCGGGTCCCGCCAGTTGTTGGTGGGACCGGCGCCCTCCTCGGTCTCCGAACAGATGAACGTCCGCGACTCGACGCGCGCGACGTCCTTGGGGTCGGACTGGGCGAGGAACGAGTTCGGCTTCTTCGACTCGTCGAGTCGGACGAACGTGCCGTGCTCCACCAGTTCGGTCGTGAGGCGGTGCCACTCCTCGTCCGAGCCGTCCGCGAAGACGACCCGGTCCGGCTGGGTCAGTTCGGCGACCTCGGCGATCCACGCGAGCATCTCCGCGTGATCGGTTGGCGCCTGACCCTCGAGGCCGGGAATGGTGGTGGTGGTCATCACAGCTCCTCGTGCACGGTGCATGGTATCGGTCACAGACTATCGTCAACCCGATCACACCGCCGCCGTCCGGGCCTCGTTCGCGGCCCCGACGTGAGCAAAGCCTCAACTTTTCAGATGTGACCGTGGTCTATCCGTTCCCATCTGGCCGGGACAGGGGCTGACTCGGGGGACCCCGCCGGGGCCTCGTTGGTGAATCCGCCGAACGGCACCCCTTCGGCGGGATTGGCCAGTCGCCAGGAGTCGTAGCTTCCGTCGAACCGGACCGTCGAGACGTGGTCGACCGTGCCGTCGCCGTCGACGTCCGTGTAGACGGTGAGCCCCCGGCCGTCGCCCCGGGTGACGGCCTCCATGAAGCCGTCACCGTCCAGATCCGCCTCGGGTGAGCCGAGATCGAGGACGCCGTCACCCACAGGGACGTGGAGGCCGAGGGACGAGGCCTCGGCGAGCGGGGCCCCGTCGAGGCCACAGACGTCGGGACGGGCGCTGAAATCGGACGGGTCGGGTCCGTGGAAGGAGTCGGTCATGGCGAGGGGCTCCCTGGGGT
>NZ_JADDKI010000002.1:0-9829 GCF_015356725.1 Dietzia sp. SYD-A1 | reverse complement strand
CCGAGGAAGTCCTCGCGAAAGCCAACCGTAACAACACTTCAAATGCGGACCACTAGTAGGGGCCGAGCGGCCAAAAGACAATCCAATGTACAAGCCCGGTATTTGCTGTGCCCACTCGCAGGGGATTCGTTAGTATCTGAATCTGTTCACACGTCCAGGAGTGCTGGTTGGCGATACCGCCTCATATGGATCTCGATGGAAAGAAGACGATGCGGAACGGCTTCTCGGACTACCAGGCTAAATACTACGCCCACGAGCTCCAGCGCAGCTACGCCAGCGACCATGTTGGGAAGCTCGCCGGCCTCTTGTTTGACGCGCAGGTCGAGCCCAAGCCGCACCAGATCGACGCCGCGCTGTTCGCCCTCCAGACTCCGTTCCTCAAGGGTGTCATCCTTGCCGACGAGGTTGGTCTCGGTAAGACGATCGAGGCCGGCATCGTGATCAGCCAGTACTGGGCGGAGCGCAAGCGCAACATCCTGATCGTTGCACCATCTAGCCTGCGGCAGCAGTGGCAGCAGGAGCTGTACGAGAAGTTCCTTATTCCGTCCTCATTGCTCGACGCCAAGACCAAGGACCGCCTCCTTA
This sequence comes from Dietzia sp. SYD-A1, assembly GCF_015356725.1. Classification (NCBI taxonomy): domain Bacteria; kingdom Bacillati; phylum Actinomycetota; class Actinomycetes; order Mycobacteriales; family Dietziaceae; genus Dietzia; species Dietzia sp. SYD-A1. The sequence goes on along the minus strand of NZ_JADDKI010000002.1, from coordinate 9,244 downwards.
ACGCGGGAAGCAATCCCGAGGCCCTGATCTGTTCGTACGAGTTCGCCCAGCGACACGAGGCCTCGCTGATTCGGGCGTGGGATCTGGTCGTCGCTGACGAAGCCCACCGTCTACGCAGCTTCTGGAATGGTCGATCCAAGGTTGCCCGCGCCGTCGCAAACATCGTTGAAAGTGCCCGTAAGACCGTTTTACTGACCGCAACGCCACTGCAGAACAAGCTCGAAGAACTCTACGGTCTCGTTTCGGTGTTCGACCCCGAGTATTTTCACTCGCTGGACGCTTTCCGTGAGCGCTACATCAAGAATCGCGATACGGCTGCATTCGATGATCTCGGTGATCGTGTTGCGCAGATCAGCAAGCGCACGCTTCGCCGCGACGCGGACAAGTACATCCGCTTCACCGAGCGACTGCCGATCACTGTCGGCTTCGAACCTTCAGCCGACGAGCAGCGCCTCTACGAGCTCGTCAACGACTACCTCCAGCGCGACGAGCTCTATGCCTTCTCGCCGTCCACACGACACCTAAGTGCACTGATCATCCGGAAGCGCCTCGGGTCGTCCACCTACGCCATCGCAAGCACGCTGGAGCGAATCGCCCATCGGCTGGAAGCCGAGATCGCCGCTGGCGGACCTCAGCCGCGCATAGACGGTCTTATCATCGATGCCGACCTCACGGACGAAGAGTCTGATGAGTTCGACGACCAACCGGCTCGCCAAGATTCAGGACGCAACTCGCAGGACATCATCGCTTTCATGCGCGACGAAGTCCGTGAGCTCAGAGAGTACGCTGCACTCGCACGGTCGATCACCGTGAACGAGAAAGCTGTTCAGCTCAACCATGCCCTCGACCTCGGTTTCGATCGACTACGGGAGCTTGGCGCGCCAGAGAAGGCGATCATCTTCACTGATTCCACGGTCACGCAAGAGTACATCGCCCGCTCATTGACAGAAGCCGGCCGCGGTGACGGCCTGGTTCTCTTCAACGGGCAGAACGACTCCCCTCGAGCGACCGAGATCTACCAGGAGTGGCTAAAGAAGAACCGAGGCAGCGACGTGATCACCGGCGTACTCGCCGCCGACAGACGTAAAGCACTCGTGGACTACTTCCGGGACGAGGGCACCATCATGATCGCCACCGAGGCGGCCTCGGAAGGCATCAACTTGCAGTTTTGCTCCATGGTCGTCAACTACGACCTGCCGTGGAACCCCCAGCGCGTCGAGCAGCGCATCGGCCGAGCCCACCGTTTCGGGCAAAAGCACAACGTGGTCGTCGTAAACTTCTCCAACAAGGGCAACCTCGCCGAGCAGCGCATCCTGGAACTGCTGGACGAGAAGTTCCACCTGTTCCAGGGCGTTTTCGGGGCGAGCGACGAGGTGCTCGGTACCATCGAAGACGGGCTCGACTTCGAGAAGCGCATCTCCGATATCTTGAACCGCTGCCGGACGGCCGCAGACATCGACTTCGCCTTCAATGAACTCGAGAGGCAGTTCGAGAGCGAGATCTCCAAGGAAATGGCGACTGCCAAGGCCAAGGTGTTCGACAACCTTGACCCCCACGTCCAGGACCGCCTCAAGTCCTATGACGCACAGTCTGGTGAGGTGCTCAACAAGTTCGAACGGCTCCTCCTCGCCGTCACCAGGTACCAGCTCGCCGAGGACGCCACCTTCGAGGGTGACGGGCGGGTGTTCGATCTACGTACCGTGCCTGTGGCTGGCGCGCAGACTGGTCGCTACCACTTCAAGTCGCAGCCGCAGGCGCGTGCACACCAGTACCGCTTCGCCAGCCCACTGGCTGGGTACGTCATGGACCGGTCCAAGTGCACGGCCACGCCCCCGTGCGAGCTGACATTCAACATCTCTCAGTCCGAGAGGGCTAGTACAGCTATCAAGGCCCTCGCGGGCAAGAGCGGTCAGCTCGTCAGCAAGGTCGTCACCTTCCGCATGAAGGCCGGCGACGAGGACATCTCCGAATCCTATTCTCTCGCAGGCATCCTCACTGACGACGGCCAGTGGCTTGACCACGAGTACGTCGCCGACCTTATGGACCTGGCGTGCACGAACGTGTCGGATCCTCTTGACATGATCGACGAGACGCCGTTCGCGCCGCACCTCGACGCCCAGCGCGAGCAGTTCGAGAAGGAAGTCCAGGCGCGCAACGCCCGCTACTACGACCAGCAGGAGGAGATCCTGTACCGCAACTCCCTCGACCGTAAGGCCGAGTCCGAGGCGTTGATCCGCCAGTACCGTCAGAAGGAAAAGGAAAGCCGCAAGGCTGCGCGGGTGACTGACGACCCGATGGAACAGTTGCGCCACAAAAAGGAAGCGCGCCGGTGGTCGCAAAAGGCGGAGGATGAGGATGATCGCGCCCGTAGCGACCGGATAAAGCTGCGCGAGGAGACCGACAAATACCTCGACCTCATCGAACAGTCGCTTCAAGGTGAGCAAGAAATAGAGGACCTGTTCTCCATCCGCTGGAGAGTGACGACATAAACGCAGCGCTTATCAAGAGCGGCGGTGAATAGTAAAATTGAAGCAATCGATAATGGTGAGGAAGACCCGAGTGACTGACGATATCTACGAGATTCCGAGCAAGACGCCCGAGTTGCAGACCGAGCTGGCGCAGAAGCTACAGGATTTGGTGCCCGAGGCCGTCGCCGATGGCAAGATTGACGTCGCCAAGCTCACCGAACTCCTCGCGGACGACGCGGCCGACAGCAACGAACGTTTCGGTCTGTTCTGGCCGGGCAAGAAGCGCGCCTTGCGGGCCGCCCAAGAACCCACCACCGCCACGCTGCGCCCCGACAAGGTCAATAGCAGGGACTGGGACACCACCAAGAACGTCTTCATCGAGGGCGACAACCTTGAAGTGCTCAAGATCCTGCAGAAGCACTACCACGGCAAGATCAAGATGATCTACATCGATCCGCCTTACAACACGGGCCAGGACTTCGTGTACCCCGACAATTACAAGGAGGGGCTGGGCACCTACCTCGAATGGACCAAGCAGGTAAACGAGGAAGGTAAGAAGGTTTCGACAAATAGCGAGGCAGAGGGTCGCTTCCATACCAACTGGCTCAATATGATGTATCCGCGCCTCAAGTTGGCGCGGAACCTTCTCGCAGCCGACGGCGTAATTTTTTGCTCGATCGACTACAACGAAGGGTTCCACCTCCGTTCGCTCATGAACGAGGTGTTCGGCGAGTCTAACTTCGTAGGCGAGATCTACTGGGAGTCGAAGACGAAGTCGCAGAACACCTCGACCTCCTTCAACAAGCTTCAGCCTAAGGCTGAAATTATCTTGGTGTACACGCGTCGCGACAAGCGCCGGTTCAACCTCGTGTCGACCGGAAGCAAGCAGTATCCAGAGAGGGATGAGCGGGGCGCCTTCCGTTTCGCCGAAGTCGAGCAAATGGCGCGAGATGGAGTTCGTGGCCGTGGTTCGATGGTGTTCCCGATTCTCGGCATTGAGCCCCGAGAGGGCAACCAGTGGAAGCAGGGGCGCGACACAATAGCGGAATACGAGGCCAGGGGCGACCTCCTCGAGATGGGCGGAAAGCCGACGCTGAAGGTTCGCCCAGATGATGAGCGGGGCGATGTAACGAAGCCGTTCTGGGGTTTTTTCCCTAAGGAGATTGGGACGGCAGAGAGTGCGAAGCGTGATCTCAAGACGCTAATGGGAGACCACGGATTTGACACCGTGAAGCCTGTCGAGCTCGTCAAGAGGCTGGTTTTTCACGCGACCTCTGACGACGATCTGATCCTCGATTTCTTCGCCGGATCCGGTACCACTGGCCATGCGGTCATGGCCCAAAACGCAGAGGACGGTGGGTCGCGCCGGTTTGTCTTGGTGCAGCTCCCGGAGCCGACCGAGGCTAGTTCGGTGGCTCGCCGCGCTGGTTTCGCCACGGTCTCCGACCTGACGCGGTCCCGTCTCGATCACGCTCGTGGGCAGATGGAGGCCCAGCTGACCGATCGCTCGGAGGCTCTGGACCTTGGCTATCGCTCTTTCGAGTTGACCGACACAAACTTCACGAAGTGGCGGGTCTCCAGCGATATTGACCTTAGTAAGTTGGAGCAACACCTTCTGGATCTGCGGGACAGTGCGGACGATGAAGCGACGCCCGACTCTCTACTCTGGGAACTGCTGCTAAAACAGGGCTATTCCCTCACCGAGCGGTCTCGCGAGGAAGAGGTCGCAGGCCTCAAAGTCCGAGCGGTTGGCGGCGGCCTGCTGTTGGCATACTTGGACGAGCACATCAAGCCCACGCTAGAACAGATGCGCGCCCTCGTTGACGAGGAACCGGCGCGCCTTGTCGTTCTGGAAGACGCCTTTCAAGGCGACGATGAACTGAAGACTAACCTTGCTCAGCTCTGTAAGAGCAAAGACGTGGAGCTCTGGACCGCCTAATGAAGTTCAAGTTTGACGCCAAGCAGCAGTATCAGCTCGACGCCATCGGTTCGCTGGTGCAGCTTTTCGATGGCCAGCCCCGGGATGCGGAAGCGGTCCTCACGACTCTGCGCTGCGAGGGCCAGCTGGAGGGCTCTCGGAATCAGACCAGCCTGGACCTCGACTTGTCTCGGGAGGTCGGCGCCGTAGGTAACAACCTTGTCCTTGACGAGGCGACTATCCTCCAGAACCTGCAGGCCGTCCAGGACAAGAACGGCTTAGAGGTCCTCAACGCTCTCGCCGGCGACTCTCTCGACTTCGACATAGAGATGGAGACTGGCACGGGTAAGACATACGTTTATCTACGCACGATCTTCGAGCTAGCCAAGGCCTACAACTTTACAAAGTTCGTGATCCTCGTGCCGAGCGTCGCGATTAAGGAAGGAGTCACGACCAGTATAAAGCTGATGCACCAGCACTTCCGCGAGCTGTACCCGGCGCAGCCCTTCGATTACTCGGTCTACTCGGGCAAATCTGCCGAGGAGGTGCAGGGATTCGCCACCAGTACCAACGTGCAGATCATGGTGATGACGATCGACTCGATCCGAGGCGACGCCAGCTCCCGCATCATTCACCAGACGCGAGACAAACTGAACGGCCTTCGCCCAATCGACTACCTGAAGGCTACTCGTCCAGCGGTCATCATGGACGAGCCGCAGAACATGGAATCCAAGCTGTCTCAATCATCGATAAGCGATCTCGATCCCATCGCCACGCTTCGCTTCTCGGCCACCCACCGCAAACAGCGCAACGTCGTCTACCGACTCGATCCGGTCGACGCCCACGATCACGGGCTGGTCAAACAGATCGTCGTCGCCGAAGTTGCTCAACAGGGAACCGACGCGGCGCCTTACATCAAGGTGATCGAGGTCAGGCGCGACCCATGGGAGGCCAAGCTTGAACTGGCCGTCCGCGCCGCTGACGGCTCGACACCCCGCCGGGTCATCAAGGTCAGACAGGATCAGGAATTATCCAACCTAACCAATAACCCTGCCTACAACGGCTGGTGGATCACCGAACTGTCCATCGAACCCCAGTATGTGGAGCTCAACAGGCACGGCATACTCCAGCAGGGCGAGGAGATCGGCGGCAACTCCGCCTCGATCTACCGCGAGATGATCCGTGAGACCATCAGAGAGCATCTCCGCAAGCAGACGATGCTGGCCAGCAAGAACATCAAGGTACTGAGCCTGTTCTTTGTCGACAAGGTCGAGAACTTCCTCGGTGATGGTGTTAACAACGTGGACGCCAATGGTCAGTTCGTCCAGTGGTTCGACGAGTTGTTCCGCGAGGAGCGAGCCAAGTCGAACCAGTGGCAAGAGCTGTTCCCGCAAGATCCGGCGGTCCTGCGCCGTGGCTACTTCTCCGTCCTCAAGGGCAAGAAGGGGGCGGCTGACAAGTTCCAGGACACTTCCGGCGCTACCAAGGCCGATGACGATGCCTACGACCTGATCATGCGCGACAAGACACGGCTGCTCGACGATGCCGAGCCCGTCCGCTTTATCTTCAGCCACTCCGCACTGCGTGAAGGCTGGGATAACCCGAACGTCTTCCAGATCTGCACCCTGCGTGAGATGGGGGCCGAAGTCGAACGACGGCAGACCATCGGTCGCGGCCTACGTCTTCCAGTTGACCAGACTGGCGAGCGCGTCGCTGACCGCAGCATTGCTCAGCTCACCGTCATTGCCAACGAGTCGTACCAGGCATTCGCCAAGTCGCTCCAGACAGAGTATGAGAAGTCCGGTGTCGAGATCGGCCGCGTTCGCGCGCAGGAGTTCTCCAAGATCCCGCTGTACGACGAGCACATCGAGCCCGACGGTCCGGAGTACTTCGGCTACGAACGATCCAAAGCGCTTTACGAGGCGTTGGAGTCCTCGGGGATGATCAAGGACGGCAAGATCACCGCCGCCTACCAGCCCACACAGCTCGGTTTCGATCTCAAGCAGCACGTCCCGGACTTCTACTGGCCCTATGAGGACGTCATCATTGAGTACATCGGACGCTCCAGCATCGAGCGATACGTCAAGCCGCAATCCAAGCGCAAAGCCCGCAAGCTCAACAAGGAGCTATTCACTAACCCCGAGTTTGAGGAGTTCTGGCGCACTATCTCACGCCGCACGACCTACCGGGTCGCTGTCGATCGCGAACGCCTGATCGAGGCAACGGTTAAGGCGGTCAAGGAAGCGCCGTCGATTCAGCCGCTGCGCATCCAGGTCTCCCGCGCCGGCGTGAAGATCCTCCGTGGCGGCACCGAAGCCACCGAGACAGGGCAGCGGTCAGCATCGCTCCAAGGTGCTTACGATCTGCCGGACATCGTCACCGAGCTTCAGGAAGCAACGTCGCTGACCCGTAAGACAATCATTGACATCCTCATCGGCAGTGGGCGCTTGTCCGAGTTCATCGGCAACCCCAACGACTTCATCCAGATGGTCAAGAGTCGCCTGCAGTCCGTACTCGCCGAAATCGTCACCGAGGGAATCCAGTACGAGAAGATCGGCGGCTACGTATACGAGCTGCGCGAGCTTCAGAAGGACGGGCAGGAAGAAAAAGACCGATTCCTCGACCAGATGTACAAGCTGCAGAACCCGGAGAAGTCGGACTTCGATTACGTCGTCTATGACTCCGAACCGGAACGCCAATTCGCCGAAATCCTCGACGGACGCGACGATGTCAAGCTGTTCATGAAGCTGCCGTCGAAGTTCAAGATCGATACACCAGTCGGTCTCTACAACCCAGACTGGGCGATTATTAAGCACGAGGCTGGCCAGGACCGGATCTATATGATCCGCGAGACTAAGAGCACCGACGAAGAGGTGAAACGCCGTCCAACCGAGAACGCCAAGATCAAAGCAGCCATCAAGCACTTCGCCGCCATCGGCGTCGGCGACTACGCGGTCTCCGTACCGGGTGCGTGGCGAGTGTAAGCAGTCAGACAACACTAAGCGCGCGGTAAGTACGCGCGGTGCTACAGGTGAATCTGTACGAGAATCAAGATGGGAACGCGCCCTCAGCGTCGTACAGGACGGAAACCGGCCCTTCCGGATTCAGAGTGCATTGATCCGATCCCGCAGCTGTCCGGAGTGAATGAGTGACCGCAAGATGTAGTGCTTGAGGTTCCGGAAGCCCAGGGCGATTCCGCGGAGGTGCTCGAGGCGTCCGTTGATGGCCTCGACGGGGCCGTTGGAGGCGCCCACGTCGAAGTAGGCGAGGATCTCGCGGCGGCGCTTCCATAGCGACCGGCCCAGCTGGGCGAGCTCGGGCAGCTCCTTGGGCACCCCGGCCCGGATCGACTTGAGGAGCTTGTACATCGCGATCTTGCCCTCCCGCCTGCCCGAGGCCTCGTAGGCGGCGATGAGTCGCTGGTAGACGCCGTAGGTGACCTCCACCGCCGCGTGCGCGTCATTGGCGGTGAACGCCTTGAACAAGCGGACCTTCTGCTTGTCGGTAAGCAGCTGGAGCGCGGGTGCGCAGGGTGCGGCGGATGCCGTACAGCGGATCGCCGGTCTGTCCCCGGTGTCCGGTGGTGGCCTGCTGGATGCGTTGGCAGCACACGGTGAGCTTGTCGGCGGCAAGATGCACGACGTGGAACGGGTCCATCACCGTGCGTGCTGCGGGCACGGCCTTGGCTGCGGCGGAGTGGTAGCCGGCGAACCCGTCCATCGTGACCACCTTGACTCGATCTCGAAACACCTGGTCGCGGGCGTTGAGCCACTCGGTGAGGACCTTCGCCGAACGGCCCGGGATCATGTCCAACAGACGAGACGGGCCGGTGCCGTCCACGACCGGGGTCAGGTCCACCAAGACGGTGGGTGAACGAGCTGCTGCCGTCGCCGCGCACGTGCTTCCATTTGTGCTCATCGACCCCGAGAACGCGGACTGTTAGGGACGTGCTTCGGATAGCAGGGTTCTGATGATCGGGTAGCGCGAGTATGAGCATCGGATAGCGGTGCCGGTCCTCGTGTGCTCCTGTCGGTTCTACGCGTGGCAACCCGGCTGCGCGTGGATCCGAACAGGAGGCACGGGTGACTGATTACCGATTGGTGATGTCGCTACTGCTGCAGGACAGGTCCTACCGGGACATCGAGGCGATCGCGGGTTGCTCGCATCGCACGGTCGCGAAGGCGAAGAAGGTGTGCCGCGAGCACGGGTTGACCGCCGCCGGCCAGGTCGAGGCGCTCAGCGTCGAGGAGATCGACGTCTTGTTCGCCGATGGACGCAAGACGCCGTCGAAGGAGTTCGTCGCCTTCGACGTGGCGGCTGCCGTGAAGAAGCGCACGGGCAAGAACAAGCTGCCGCTGCGGGTGCTGTGGGCGAACTACCTCGACACTGACGGCACGCCGGGGCAGCGGCATTACAGCTATCAGCGGTTCTGTCAGATCGTCGGCGAGTACGTCGAGGTCAACGAGCTGACGATGAGGATCACGCACGTGCCCGGGCACACGATGCAGGTCGACTGGGCGGGCACGAAGATGGCCATCTTCGATCCCGTCATCGGCACCAAGACCACAGTGTCGGTGTTCGTGGCGTCGCTTCCGTACTCGGGGATGGTCTTCGCCTGCGGCTGCTTGGACGAGAAGATGCCGAACTGGCTCGACGCGCACTTGCAGGCGTTCGAGTACTTCGGCGGCGCGGCGCAGGTGATCGTCCCGGACAACGCCTCGACGGCGTCGAACCAGATCGCCCGCGGTGACCGGGCCCGGGAGGTCAACCGTGAGTACCGGGACTTCCTTGAGTATCACCAGTGAGTATTTGAGGGTTTGGGAGCCACTGGATATTGAGGTTGGGAGCCACCGTTATT
>NZ_JADDKI010000029.1:0-2708 GCF_015356725.1 Dietzia sp. SYD-A1 | reverse complement strand
CGCTGCGGGTTTGGGAGCGGCCTTGCGGGGATCCGCACCCGGACGGGGACCCGGCGAGGGCTTGGAGGCCCCGCCGGGCTTGGGTGCCGTCGACCCACCCGTGCCGGGCGTCGAGGTCGCGGCGTCGGATCCACCGCCCGCCGGTGCGTGCGACTCGCGGAGGCGACGGACGACCGGCGCCTCGAGGGTCGAGGACGCGGATTTGACGAACTCCCCCTGATCGCGGAGTTTCGTCAGAAGTTCTTTACTGGTGATACCGAACTCTTTTGCCAGTTCGTGTACACGGGGCTTGCCTGCCACTGCTCTCCTCACTGCGAGGTCTCCACGGCAGGGCTGGCCGCGCGACCTCGGTCTACATTCGATGGACGTTCATCGCTGGAGCTTCACGGTGTGCTCATCGTGTCTGGTCCGTTCCTTTTCATGTGCTCCCCCGATCGGCCCATGCGGCCGACGGGTGGTCTCGTGCTCACGACGATAGCGTCTCGAGCACCTCCGAGATCGCGTCGTGGGACACGTTCCCGGTGACCCGCAGTGACCTCGTGAAGGCCTTGCGGTCGAGTGCTGTCGCGATGCACCGCTGGTCACGGTGCACCCAGGCTCCCCGTCCGACCGCTCGCCGGGCGGGGTCCGGCGAGAGGGCTGCCGCCCGTGGATCGAGGACGATCCGCAGGAGCCGGGAATCTGAATCCCGGCGGCGACAGCCGACGCAGGTCCGAACCGGACCCCGCACCTCGGCCGCGCCCTGCTGCTGGTCGTGTCGCACCTGCATGAGGCCGCCTCGGTTTCTCACCGCACCCCCACGCGAGTGGGTGAACGTGAAGTCACTGTGACATCAGATGAGTCTACAGGTCGTCGACCCTCGAGACTAACGGCGCGCCCGACCGCGTGGACCGCGCACGCGCCGGAGGTCACTCCGCGTCGCTGTGGATGTCGATCCGCCACTGTGTCAGGCGATGGGCCAGGCGGGCGTTCTGACCCTCCTTGCCGATCGCGAGTGAGAGCTGATAATCGGGGACCACGACCCGCGCCGCCCTGGTCTCGGCGTCCGCCACGGTCACGGAGATCACCTTGGCAGGCGACAGCGCGTTGCCGACGAAGACCGTCGGATCCTCGTCGAAGTCCACGATGTCGATCTTCTCGCCGTTCAGTTCCGACATCACCGCCCGTACGCGGGCGCCGTTGGGCCCGATGCACGCGCCCTTGGCGTTGAGGCCCGACACGGTGGTCTCCACCGCGATCTTGGTCCGGTGGCCGGCCTCGCGCGCGATCGCCGAGATCCGGACCGAACCGTCGCCGATCTCGGGGACCTCTAGGGCGAACAGGCCACGGACGAGGTCGGGGTGGGTACGGGACAGCGAGACCGAGGCACCGTGCGGACCCTTGTGGACCCCCACCACGTGGCACTTGATGCGCGCACCGTGCTCGTAGGTCTCGCCGGGGACCTGTTCGGCCGGAGCGATGGTGCCCTCGGTCCCTCCGTTCTCGGGTCCGATGTGCACGACGACGATCCCTCGGGCGTTCGCGCGTGAGTCCGACTGGATGACCCCGCTGACCACCTCGCCCTCGCGGGCCACGAGGTCGCCGTAGATCCGCTCGGTCTCCGCTTCCCGCAGGCGTTGGAGGATGATCTGCCGGGCCGTCGCCGCCGCCACCCGGCCGAAATCGGAGGGCGTGGCGTCGAACTCGCCGATCCGGTTCCCCTCCTCGTCGACCTCGGCGGCCATCACGGTGACGGTCCCGGCCTTCCGGTCGAGTTGGATCCTCGCGACTCGGTGCGCATCCTCGGTGCGCTTGTACGCGGTGAGCAGGGCGTTCTCGAGGGTCCGCACCAGGTCGTCCAACGGGATCTCCCGCTCCTGGGACAACATGTTCAGCGCCGCCATGTCGATGTTCAACTGTCTTCTCCTTCTCGCCCGCCACGTCCGGGGTTCGCGGGCTCCGACAGGAGGGCGAGTTCGTCCTCCGGAGCGGGACGGAACTCGACCCGGATCACAGCGCGTGCCACGCCGTCCAACGGTACCGAGTCCACACGCATCCCACGACCCGACCTCGAGACCAGCCGTACGGTCCCGTTCTCCTCGTCGAGGTCACCGATCCGCCCACGGGCCGGACCGCCGACCCCCTCGACGTAGGTCAGGTCGACCTGGCGTCCGCGTGCCCGTCTCCAGTGCCGGGGAGCCTCCAGAGGGGCGTCCACGCCGCGGCTCGTCACCTCGAACGTCACCGCCTGGTCGGGTGCCCCCCACTGCTCGGCGACGGCATCGAGATCGGTCGACAGGCTCGCGAGATCGTCCAGGGTCACACCGGAGTCGCCGTCCACGACGACGGTGACGTGCCAGTCGGCCGCCCGGGAGTCCTCCCGGATCTCCTCGAGTTCGAGTCCGCGGTCGACGACCGCTCTGCGGATGTACGCCCTGTCGGGCTCGGGGACGATCACTGTGCTCCTGGCGTCGCGGCTGGTGGGTGCCGATCCGGGTTGCGGACGGGCCGGATCACTGTACCGCCCCCGGGACCGGCTACCGATGGGCCCTGGCAGGATGTCGGGGTGCCCGATTCCTTCACCGCCCCCGTGTCGCGCCGACGGTTCGTCGCCGTGACCGCGGTCGCCACCGGGTTGGCGCTCGCCGGAGGGTGCGCCCTGCCCCCGGTCGACGACGAACCGTCGGCGCGACACGGGGGCGGTGAAGGAATCGGGCACCCCGACATCC
>NZ_JADDKI010000294.1:0-3940 GCF_015356725.1 Dietzia sp. SYD-A1 | reverse complement strand
CCCTGCTCGCGGAGCACGGCGAGGAGTTCGCCTCCCGCCTGCCCGGGCAGGTCGTGCTGAAAGGCACCTGACATGGAGATCTCCACGATCATCGTCGTGGCCCTGGCCGTCTTGGTCGGACTGTCCCTGGGCCTGCTCGGCGGGGGCGGTTCCATCCTCGTCGTCCCGCTACTCACCTACATCGGCGGACTCGATCCCCGCGAGGCCATCGCCACCTCGCTCTTCGTCGTCGGCGCGACGTCTCTAGTCAGCCTGTTCGGCCACGCCCGCAAGGGCAACGTCCAGTGGCGTACGGGACTGATCTTCGGCGCCGCCGGCATGGCGGGCGCGTTCGGCGGCGGACTGGCCGGCGGCTACATCCCGGGCACCGTCCTGATGATCGGCTTCGCGGTGATGATGATCGCCACCGCGGGCGCGATGATCAAGGGCCGCAAGGACCATGGCGGCCAGAGCACCGGCCACCACCATCCCCTGTGGCGGATCCTGCTCGACGGTCTCGTGGTGGGCGCCGCCACCGGACTGGTGGGCGCGGGCGGCGGTTTCCTGGTCGTTCCGGCCCTGGTGCTCCTGGCGGGTCTGCCGATGACCGCAGCGGTGGGCACATCTCTGCTGGTGATCGCCATGAAATCGTTCGCCGGGTTGGGTGGATATTTGACCTCGGTCAGCCTGGACTGGCCGCTCGTGGTCGCGGTCACCGCCGTCGCCGTCGCCGGTTCCTTCGTCGGTATCCGGCTCACCTCCGTGGTTCCGGAAAAGGCGCTGCGCAAGGGCTTCGGCTTCTTTGTCCTGCTCATGGGCGCCTTCGTCCTGTCCCAGGAACTGCCCTTCCCGGCCGCACCGATCATCTTCGGGGTGGCGGCATTGCTGGTGCTCGTCGCTGCCGTCCGTGTGGCTGTCGACCGGAGTCCACTGCGTTCGTCGCGGGGCTGTGTCGAGTCTTCACTGCGCACTCATTAGCCTCAGTCGTCCATGGTCAGGTAAGTGATCTACTGAACGCGGACTGAGCGGTTCTGGGTGAATTGCGACGGTAGGGCACGTTTGGTGCCCTCGCGTAGGGTGTGCGGGCTTCGGGGATACTTCGGGATCTCCGTTGGGGTCGTTGGAGCAGAGGTTCGGTGTTGGCCGAATGCGGTGCCTGTTAGAGGTTTTGGTCTCCGAACGCGATGTGGACCCCCGCTCGGGCTCCGCCGACCGGCAGCGCAGGCACAAGCACTTCGTGGCGAGAAATACGAGTTTTCGATACCGCATCCCTCCGCTGGCGCTTGTGGCTGCATCACGTCACCGCGGCGCCCCGATCAGCAGAATCTCTTGAATCGAAACTTCCCGACAGGTGCTCGGGAGGTTTATTACTTGCCATGATGGAAAGCGGCAGTTAGGTTGCCGGTATGGAAAGTCGACCATCGATGGCACCTGACTCCGCTCGTGCCGTGTTGCAGAACCTCGGTGTTGCTCGGGAGCGCATCGCGGTCCGGATCACCGCGCCGTGGTGGTACCGCGTGGGGGCCGCCCTGTCTACGGCGTGCTTGTATGTTGGCATGGGCCTGCTCGTTGGACGCCCGGCCCCCGACAGCGGTGTTGAGGCCGTGGCCAGTTCGCTGATCGTGTTGGGCGCCTGCGTCGCGCCCGTCGTGCTGTTGTGGGTTCTCCATCGCTCCACCGGCGTCGTGATCGACCGCTACGCCCACGGGATGGCGGGTTGGTGCGTGGTCATGGTCTCGCTGCTCGTTGTCGCTTTTGTCTTTCAAGCGTTCCTGCACGTGCCATTTGCCTTGGCGGCTGCCGGTGTCATCGCCTTCGTGGTCACCTACGACCGAGAGTGCCGTCTCGACAGCCTGTTGCGCCAACGAGTGCGGGCCCACGGGTGATGGCGGCGCCTCAGCCACTGTTTAACGAGCTCATCCACGCACCCAGCCGACTGCAGATCTGCGCGATGGTGGCGCCGGTCGAGGCACTGGACTTCGCTACTGTCCGCGAGGCTTTGGCTGTGAGCGACTCTGCGCTCAGCAAGCACATCAGGGTGCTTGCCGATGCCGGCTATCTGCGCACATCGAAGACCGCACACGCCTCACGCACCCGTACGTGGATCACTCTGACCGACAGCGGCCGCGAAGCACTGAATGCGCACCTGGCTGAGCTTCACCGAATCGCCGCGATGGCCGATTGCCTAGCAGGTTCGAGCGAGTAGATATGTCGAGATCTTCCGCCTAGCCCCGGTGATTCACGGGGCTAAGGATGTCAATCGAACCACCTGCCTCCGACATCGAACTTGGGGGTAGGGGAGCGCAGCGTTGTGCCTCGCCAACAGGTTGTGCCGAACGTCGTCTCGGAGCCAGGGGTGCACTAGCTTCCTGTAACTGCGAGTGACGGTGCCCAGGTTGGGAAGACAGCGGCGGGTTTACATAAAGTCTGGTTATCGGTCCATGCTCGTGGCCAACATCGAAGCCGGGATCGCAGGGCGGCCACATCCGGGGAAGCGGTCCTCGAGCTCCGCTGTCAGCGAAGCGGCCCGCGGGGGCGGGCGAATCCGGCCATCAATGCAACCGGCACCGATACGCAACCCAGGTGAGCTCCCGCCGCCGGTGACGTTCGAGTCCTCGACGGCGTCAGTGGCGCGATGCGAGAACGTCGTTGTCGAGAAAACCCTTCAATCCGCCGCTGAACACATCGTTGTCGTCGCCGGCGACCATATGACCGGACCCGGTGACGTCGATCAATCTGGCGGTCGGTATGAGCTCAAGCAACTCTTTGGCGCCCTCTTCGCTGACCACGTTTGATTGTGTTCCACGAACGAGCATCGTGGGAACGGTAATCGCGGCTGCGGCGTCCCGGGCGCGTTCGTATCGCACGATCGAGTCGGTCTGGCGGGTGGGTTCGTCGCCCTGGCGCAGAAACGCCGGATCCCAATGCCAATACCAGCGGCCATCGCGCAGACGGAGGTTCTTGCGCAGCCCCTGCGGGTTGGGGGTGCGGACCCGGTTCGGGGTATACGCTGCGATCGCTGCGGCAGCGTCGTCGAGGCTGTCAAAACCATCCAGGCCACTTTGCATGAACGCCATAATCTCCGCGGTGCCGCCCGGTTCGACCTTCGGGGCGATATCGACCAACACCAGACCACGAGCGAGCTCGGGATTCTCTCCTTGTCCGATCAACGACGTCATACCGCCCATCGAGGCCCCGACCAGTACCGGCGTCTGCCCCAACTCGCCGATGACCGAGGTCAGGTCGGCGACCAGAGCGTCGATGCCATAGTCCCCGTCCGGTGCCCATTGGCTCTGCCCATGCCCCCGTGCATCCAGGGCGAGGGCGGACCAGCCGTCCGCCGCGAGCCTGCGTCCGGTGTTTCGCCAGGAATGCCGGGTCTGCCCGCCGCCGTGCAGCAACAGCACCACACCTTTACTGCTGACGTCTGAATCGCCCGCAGTTGACGGTGGATCCCACCGGTCGGCGGCAAGTGTGACACCGTCACCGCGGAGCTCAAGGGTTGTGACTACAGGATCCATAGAAGTTCCTCGCCATGATTATCGAGTGGAGCATTCTCAGTCATGTTGCCGCAGGGGGTGAATACCATTGCACACCACACTCGACCGGCACACTCACTCGACACCGACCCAGACTCCTCGTAGTCGATCAACCAGCCACAATTGGCGCACTCACAGCGGTTCAATCTCGGGTTCAGCGACGTCATCCTCTCGCCGGATGCTGGAACCGAGCTGTTCCGGGCGGAGATCGGGCGGGCGTTCCACGCGGCTGAAAGACTCGTGGAGTCGGCGCGATCGGCCGGCGCGATCCGTTCGGACTTCCACCACAGCGATCTGTACCTGCTGCAGCACCCCAACGGCGGTCTCGCGCGTGGTGTGCACGCGAGCCCACACCCATGGATAAGGGGCCCTTCCGGATCCGGAGTGCGTAACTGGGGTTCGCCGGTGATGCGGTGAGGCAC
>NZ_JADDKI010000293.1:0-3191 GCF_015356725.1 Dietzia sp. SYD-A1 | reverse complement strand
ACCTTCACCACAGTGCCACCACCAGCGACCCCACCAAATGCGACACCACGACCGTCTGCCGCTATCTGTGACCAGACCGGTGCTCGCGTGTATCGCCATGAGCAGATGCCGCCACAGAGCGTCGACAGAACCCCGCCATATAACGGCGAAAGCCACACACCAGCCACTGACCCCGCCCTGAAGATGGTGGGTATCGCTAGCCACAGCAGCTCGACCGCCGAGATTCGGCACTCGGGAGGGACCGCGGTTCTTGCTGACCTTGCGCAGTTTCTCCAGGCACGAGTCAGTGCAGCCGGAAGCCGGACGGGCCACCTATCCGACGCTGTCCCGGTGTGCCGGTGCTGTGGAACTGGCCGTGGTCTTGTGGTCACGCGGAGCAGTGCCCGGGGCAAGGATCGCTAGCAAGACTGCGGCTGCGGCGGTGAGGATTGCCAACGTAAGTGTGGCCTGACTGCTGCCGTTGACAAATGCCTCTTTGGCGTAGTCGACCAATGGTTGCGCCATTGGTCCGGCTTGTGCGGCGATCTCTAGGGCGGCGGCCAGGGAGTCGGAGACCGGACCGCGGGCAGGTTCGGGTAACTGAGGCAGGGCGGGTTGGATGTGGCGGGTGTATCCGGCGGCCAGCACGCTGCCGGCCACTGCGATCCCCATCGCAGCGCCGATCTCGCGGGCCGCATCGTTGACTGCGGCGGCGACCCCGTGTTTGCTCTCCGGAGTTTCGGCGATGATCGCGTAGGTCGCTGGGGCTGTGCATAGTCCGAGCCCTGCGCTCATGATCAACAGCGGCCATAGCAGGTCGAGGTAACGTGCGTCGACGGTCATCCGGCTGACCAGCATCAGGCCAACTGCGATGGTCGCCAGACCGGCGACGGTCATCACTCGTAGTCCAAATCGCTGTGACAGTCGGGGGGCGATCACCGAGATCACGATCAGGGGGACCGTCATCGGCACCAATCCCAACGCCGAGTCCAGCGGTCCGTATCCCAGGATCAGTTGCAGGTACTGCACCAGGAGTAGGAATACCCCGAAAGTGACCAAGAATTGGATGGCCACCGACAACGAGCCGGCGCTGAAGCCGCGCTTGGCGAACAACCGAACATCCAACAAGGGGGCCGAGGATCGCAGCTCAATCAGGATAAAAAAGGCTGTCGCCAACATACCGGCCCCGGCGCTGGCGAGAACGATCGGGTCGGCCCAGCCCCGCGCGGGAAACTCGATCGTGGCGAATACGATTCCCGCAACCGCGACTGCAGCTGCCGCCGCGCCCACCCAGTCCACGGGAGGGTGATCATGCTGGCTGGACTCAGCGATCGTGCATGCCAGCGCGGCCAGTAGGGCTCCCGCTGCGGTCAGTCCGACAAATACCGACACCCACGACCAGCGCTCAAGCAGCACCCCGGCGCCGAGGATGCCTAACACTGCTCCGGAGCCGGCGACTCCAGCCCACACACCTACTGCTCGGCCGCGATGAACGGCGGCGAAGCCAGCAGTCAGAATCGATAGCGTCGAGGGCATTACCAGTGCAGCGCCCGCCCCGGCAATCGCTCGCGCAGCGATCAACCAGGCCGGGTCAGACAGCAGAAGGGGAAGTGCGGACGCCATGGTGAATATCGCCAGGCCTATTACGAGAACCGCGCGTCTGCCATAGCGGTCACCGATCGCTCCAGCGGGCAGGACCAGGCACGCCAGTACCAGCGTGTAGCCGTCGACGATCCAGGTCAGCTGGGCTTGCGTCGCTCCAGTCTCTACCGCAATCTCCGGTAATGCCGAATACAGCGCGGCCATGGCCGCGACCACCAACGCCACGGCTAGGCACGACACCGTGAGCATCCACCATTCGGCTCGGGTCCACCGGGATGACTCGGTGATGGTCTGTTGGGGTGAGTGCATCGCCGGCCCCTTGCTGTGAGATGGTCGGTCTTGGTCTGAGACAAGTAGTATCACAGTATCCGGCTGGCTGGACAGGTTAGCTTGGACGAGAAGTGACCGTCGGCCGAAGGGGAGAGCGTGAACGACTGGAGTGCTGACCGGCCCGCTACGGACGACGATCAGCTCGATCCGCGACTGCTGCGCTCACGAAAACGATTGCTCGACGCTGCCACGCATCTCCTGAGCACTGGCGGTGTAGAGGCGGTTACCGTCGAGGCGGTCACTCGAATGTCAAAGGTTGCGCGGGCCACGCTCTATCGGCATTTCGGCGGGACCGCCCAGTTGCTTGCGGCGACCTTCGAGCGGCTGTTGCCTCGCGTCGAGGTCTCTGCCGACAGTGGGTCGGTACGAGACCAACTCATCGCGCTTCTCACGGCCCAAGCCGACCTGATTGACCAGGCGCCGCTGAACATTACGACTCTGGCTTGGCTGTCAATCGGATCAGTCGGCGGCGATCCTGCCGATTCGGCCGCGATCACCTCACTGCGCAGTCGAGTCATCGAGGAGTACCGGCAGCCTTTTGACCACATCCTCACACAGCCTGACGTACAGGCGCAGCTCGGCAACATCGACACCACCTTCGCGATTGTTCAACTCCTGGGTCCCGTCGTGTTCGCTCGCCTTACTGGGCTCTGCACGGTCGACCACGACGGATGCGTGCAACTTGTTGATGATTTTCTTGCTGCCCGCAAGCAGGGAGACAAACCCATCCCGGCCGAGTCCATCCACGACCTGAACCGCCCTGGCGCCGGCGGATCTCGCTAAATCGGGGCTTCTTCTTGTCGGATGGGTGTGACCGCTCGATCGCCGAGGTCGCCGGGGAGGTGGCGAGGCAACCCTAGAGCCCGGTCGTTTCGGTGCGAGCGGCGGCGAGCCATCCGCTGCAGTCTGAGTGCGGCCGGAACTTCTACCGTCCAGTTTTGACTTCCCGATTAGTCAGGCTGCTGCAAGCGATCGCGAAGCTGACTCCAGAGCTTCAGCCAGTTGAAGCTCGAGCGTGGGCAGGAGGCTAACCGCCGAAGCCACACGTTCCAGCCGAGTACGCACATCGACCTCGTGCTCGATCCCGGCTCGGCCGGCCTCCGTCCATGTCTGTGCACAGTGTCTGGCGGCTACGGCGAGATCTTCGGTCGCGAGGTCACCGGTCAAACGTGCCACGTCCGCGCAGCCGTCAGCGAGCAGCTTTCGGAACAGGCCGCCACCGGTTGGCAGATAGGGCTTGTCGGTACTGCGGGTCCGGTGAGTTGGTACTGCTGTTCCGG
>NZ_JADDKI010000292.1:0-1320 GCF_015356725.1 Dietzia sp. SYD-A1 | reverse complement strand
CCCCCGTCCTCGTCCACGTCTCCGGGCGCCGCGCCGACCTGGGACCCGGACGCCACCTGAGCCACCCGCATCCGCCCTCGGGCGGGTCGTCACCGCGGTCCGACGGTCAGAGGTGGCGGGTGGTGTCGATACCGAGGTTCATCCCCGCCAGGCCGCGTGGCCGGACCGCGAGGCCGTCCGCGATCTCCCTGTAGGCCCGGCCGGACGGCGAGTCCGGTTCCGCCAGGACGATCGGGGTGCCCTCGTCGCCGTGCTCGCGGACGGCCTGTTCGAGCGGCACCTGGCCGAGCAACCGCACCGGCGCCCCGACCGATCGCGAGAGGTTCGCGGCCACCTCGGCGCCACCGCCGGTGCCGAAGACGTCCATGCGGGTCCCGTCGGGCAGTTCGAGCCACGACATGTTCTCGATCACGCCCGCGATGCGCTGACGCGTCTGGAGGGCGATCGACCCCGCACGCTCGGCCACCTCGGCCGCCGCCTGCTGTGGTGTCGTGACCACGAGTATCTCCGCCGAGGGGATGAGTTGCGCGATCGAGATGGCGACGTCACCCGTGCCGGGCGGCAGGTCCATCAGCAGGACGTCGAGGTCCCCCCAGTAGACGTCGGCGAGGAACTGCTGGAGCGCGCGGTGCAACATCGGGCCACGCCAGACCACCGGGGTGTTGCCCTTGGTGAACTGGGCGATCGAGATGACCTTGACGTCGTGTGAGACCGGCGGCAGGATCATCTGCTCGACCTGGGTGGGTCGCGCGTCGGTTCCGAGCATCCGGGGGATGGAGTGCCCGTAGATGTCCGCGTCGAGTACCCCCACGGACAGCCCACGGGACGCCAGCGCGGTCGCGAGGTTGACGGTGGCGGTGGACTTACCCACGCCGCCCTTGCCCGAGGCGACCGCGTACACCCTCGTCAGATTGCCGGGTTGGGCGAACGGGATGACGGGCTCGGTCGCGTCGCCCCTCAGGTGTTTGCGGAGTTCCGTGCGCTGCTCGTCGTCCATCACGTCGAGCTCGACCACGACCTCGCCCACGCCGGCGACGTCCGCGACCGCGGTGCGGACCCGATCCGTGATGGTGTCCCTCATCGGGCACGTGGCCACCGTCAGGTAGATGCCTATGTCGACCCGGCCGGAACCCTCGTCGATGCTGACGCCCTTGACCATGCCGAGCTCGGTGAGCGGCTTTCGGATCTCCGGGTCGTCGACCTTGGCCAGGGCGGCGCGGATCGATTCTTCGCTGGGTGCACTCATGATGCCCCGAGTCTAGGCGTCGGGGTGGGGGCGGGCGATTCAGGCGGGTGGCGGTACGCAGAACGGTGCGATAC
>NZ_JADDKI010000291.1:0-1082 GCF_015356725.1 Dietzia sp. SYD-A1 | reverse complement strand
GGGCCGGACTGGTCCGGGTGGGCAAGCTGGCCGCCCCCACGGGGTCGGCCCTGCTGGTGGCCTCCACGCTCGGCATCCCGCTCGCGGCGTCCCGGCTGTACCTGCACGGCGTGAGCGTGGACCAGGAGTTCCGAACCCAGTTCCTCGGCCGCTCGGCGACCTCGCTGGGCCTGCCCGACATGGCCTACGCCGACCTGCCGTCGTTCTATCCGTCGGGGTGGTTCTGGCTGGGCGGGCGCTTCGCGAACCTCGTCGGCCTGGAGGGTTGGGCCGCCTACAAGCCCTGGTCGATCCTGTCGATGGCGATCGCCGCCGCACTGGTGACCGTGCTCTGGACCCGCCTGTTGCGCACCGACCTCGGTGCGGTGGTCGGCGTGTCCTCGACGGCGGTGATGCTGGCCTACGGGTCCCCCGAGCCCTACGGGGCGGTCGTGGCCCTGTTCATCCCGCCGATGCTGATCCTGGCCTGGCACGCCGTCGCCCCGACCGCCCCGCACGCCGGCCGCGGCGCCGCGCTGGCCACCACCCTGTTCCTCGGAGCCTCGGCCAGCACGTACACGCTGTACACGGGCCTGGCCGCGGGCACCGTGGTCCTCATGGCGGTCGTCTCGACCGTCGCCGCGATCCTGCGCCGCCGTGCCCGCGGTCCGGAGGACTCCTCGACGGCCCCGTTCCCGCTATGGCTGCCCACGGCCCGCCTCGCCGCGATCGGGGTGGGGTCGATCCTCCTCGCCCTGGTGGTGTGGGCGCCCTACCTCCTCGCCGCCTCGCGCGGCGCCCCGGCGGACTCCGGGACCGCCATGCACTACCTCCCGGACGCCGGCGCCCGCCTGCCGCTACCCATGACCGCGGGCGGCCTCACGGGGTGGGTGTGTCTGGCCGGGCTGGTGTGGATCGTCGCCCGGGCGTGGACCTCACGTCGCGCGCAGGCTCTGGGCCTGGGCGTGGTCGCCGTGTACCTGTGGAGCCTGGCGTCGATGGCGGTCACCGTCCTGGGCACCACGATGCTGGGCTTCCGGCTCGAGCCGGTGCTCATCGTGCTGCTGGTGGTGGCCGGGGTGTTCGCGATCGCCGACCTGGCG
>NZ_JADDKI010000290.1:0-3591 GCF_015356725.1 Dietzia sp. SYD-A1 | reverse complement strand
GACCGCGACGGGGCGACGATCCCGCGTCGTCGGACGGGACGGATCTCGCGGGCGCCCCGGGCGGACCGCTCGGCTCGGTGTGCGCGTGTGCTCATGACGGGCCCTCCTCGATGTGGGATGTGGGATGCGCCGAGTGGGGCCGACTGCGTGCCCGGGCGCGGGGGTCCTCCATGCGGGAAGAGTACGTACGCGGTCTGCCAGCTCGAGAGGGTTCGGCGGAGACGATGCGACCGGTGTCACAATCGAGACGAGATCGAGACCCGCCCGTCAGTGGCGCCCGGCCCCGTGAGGCGGGTGGGGAGCACACTGGCCGGGACACCGGGGTGGACCGCTGCCGGATCAAGTCCGGTCGTCGCGGACCGCCACTATGGTGGGGCGCATGGGCACTCACGGTCATCTGTCCGGATCGCTGGTCGTCGGGTCCCGGCACCATGACGAGGGTGTCCGCCGACTCCTCGCCAGCTTCGAGGCGGTCCCCCGGGGGGAGCCCGTCCGGCTGGCCAAGACGACGTCCAACCTGTTCAGGCCGCGCGCCTCGTCGTCGTCGCCCGGTCTCGACACCACCGGGCTGACGCGCGTGGTCTCCGTGGACCCGGACGCCCGCACCGCCGACGTGCAGGGCATGTGCACCTACGAGGATCTGGTGGACGCCACCCTGCCGTACGGGTTGATGCCGTACGTGGTGCCGCAGCTCAAGACCATCACCCTCGGTGGCGCCGTGACCGGGCTGGGCATTGAGTCCAGTTCCTTCAGGTTGGGGTTGCCCCACGAGTCGGTGCTGGAGATGGACGTCCTCACCGGGACGGGCGAGATCGTCACCGCCCGCCCCGACGGGACGGTGCGCGAGCAGGCGCTCTTCCGCGGGTTCCCCAACTCGTACGGCTCGCTCGGGTACGCCGTGCGGCTGCGCATCGCGCTCGAACCCGTGGCCCGCTACGTCGAGCTGCGACATCTCCGTTTCGGCTCCCTCGCCGCGCTGGCCGACGGGCTCGGGCGGATCAGCGAGTCCGGGTCGTACGACGACGAGGACGTCGATTTCCTGGACGGGGTCGTCTTCTCCGCCGACGAGTCCTACCTGACCCTGGGGCGGCGGACCGACGAGCCCGGTCCCGTCTCGGACTACACGGGAGTGCGGGACAAGCAGGCGATCTACTACCGGTCGATCCGGCACGGCGGACAGCCCGGATCGATGGCCCGCGACCGGTTGACCATCCGCGACTACCTGTGGCGGTGGGACACCGACTGGTTCTGGTGTTCGCGGGCGTTCGGCGTGCAGAATCCCCGGATCCGCGCCCTGTGGCCGCAGCACCTCCTCCGGTCGTCCGCGTACTGGAAGATCATCGGGCTGGACCACAGGTACGACCTGGGCAACCGGATCGGGGCGCTCAAGGGCGAGGGCCCGCGCGAGCGTGTGGTGCAGGACATCGAGGTGACCATCGACCGCACGGCCGAGTTCCTCGGGTGGTTCCTGAATGAGGTGCCCATCGAACCACTGTGGGTGTGTCCGTTGCGGCTGCGGGAGCGCGCCCCGGCACCGACACCGGACGGGGGGCCGGGCTCCGACCGGCCGTGGCCTCTGTACCCGTTGTCGCCCGACACAACCTATGTCAACATCGGCTTCTGGTCCTCGGCGCCGGTAGAGCCGGGGTCGGTGGAGGGGGCGTGGAACCGGCGCATCGAGGAGGAGGTCTCCCGCCTCGGTGGACACAAGTCGCTCTACTCTGAGGTCTTCTACTCCCGGGAGGAGTTCGACCAGCTGTACGGCGGTGAGCACGCCGCCCGGCTGAAGGCGGAGTTCGACCCGAACGGTCGGTTCTCGACCCTCTACGACAAGGCGGTGGGTGCACGGTGACGACGGACAGGATGACGATCGGTGAGATCGTCGACGCATTCGCGACGGGCGAGCCACCCCTGCGTATCGAGGCCTACGACGGCTCGGTGTTCGGCCCGCCCGACAGTGAGCTGGTACTACGCCTGAAGAGTCCGAAGGCGCTGCAGTACTTCGTGACCGCGCCGGGGGATCTCGGGTTGGCCCGCGCCTACCTCATGGGTGAGCTCGAGGTCGACGGGGTACATCCCGGTGCGCCGCACGACGCGTTCGGCGCGCTCGAGGTCTTCCGCAAGGCCATGACCCGGAGGCCGGACGTGCGGACGATGGCCCGGATCGCCCGGTCGATCGGACGCGAGAACCTCACGATGCTGCCGATTCCCGAGCAGGAGGTGCCGGCGGCGTGGCGCCGGGTCGCGCACGGCATGCGGAGACACTCCAAGAAGCGGGACTCGGAGGTCGTGAGCTACCACTACGACGTGTCCAACCGGTTCTACGAGTGGATCCTCGGGCCCACCATGACCTATACCTGCGCGTGTTACACCGACGCACAGATGTCCCTGGAGAAGGCGCAGGAGAACAAGTACCGCCTCGTTTTCGACAAGCTCGGTCTCAAAGCCGGCGACAGGCTGCTGGACGTGGGGTGCGGGTGGGGCGGGATGGTGCGCTACGCGGCCTCCCGGGGGGTCCGCGCGATCGGCGTGACGCTCTCGCGGGAGCAGGTCGAGTGGGGCCAGGCCGCGATCCGAGCCCAGGGGCTGGAGGATCTTGCCGAGGTCCGGCTGATGGACTACCGCGACGTGCCCGAGCGCGACTTCGACGCCGTGAGTTCCATCGGCATCACAGAGCACATCGGGCGCAGGAACTACCACGGATACTTCACCCGACTCCACGGGTACCTGAAGCCGGGAGGGCGTCTGCTGAACCATTGCATCACCCGTCCGGACAACTCGCGGTCCGTCAAGGCGGGCGCGTTCATCGACCGGTACATCTTCCCGGACGGCGAACTGGCCGGTGCCGGGACCGTCCACCTCGAGGCGGAGAACGCGGGGTTCGAGGTGGTGCACGAGGAGAACCTCCGGCAGCACTACGCGTTCACCCTGCGCGACTGGTGCGCGAACCTGGTCGAACACTGGGACGAGGCGGTCGAGGAGGTCGGTGAACCCATGGCCAAACTGTGGGGTCTCTACATGGGCGCCTGCCAGTACGGCTTCGAACACAACAAGATCCAGCTCCACCAGATCCTGGCCGTCCGGCTCGGCGACTCCATGACCTGGGACGTTCCCCTGCGGCAATGGTGGCAGGCGTGAACCGGATCAGGCCAGGTCGAGAGCCAGCAGGACGTCGCCGGTCGGCGCCGGGGATCCGCCCGCCGGCTCCTCGGTGATCCCGATCTGGGCGGAGCCGCGGATACCGCTCAGTTCGGCGGAGGGTGACGGGCCCACCTCGCCGGATTCCATCGTCCCCGCCGGGATCGGGTCGTGATCCGGGCCCATCAGCCAGAGCTGATAGGCGCGGCCCTCGGCCGGCTCCGGGATCCCGGTCATGGAGATGACCGCCATGTCAGCCGACCTGGACGCCAACACCGTGGCGCTACCGGTGCCGCCCACCTGACCGCGGGAGATCTCGAGGTCGGGTGCGGTGAGCAGGGACGCGACCTCGTCCGGCATCGTGGCGGCGGGCGGAGCGGCGACCGGCAGGTCGTTCTCCGGCGCCGCCCCGCCCGTCAGGCGCCCGACGGTGACGCCCGCGGCCACGAGGAC
>NZ_JADDKI010000289.1:0-1932 GCF_015356725.1 Dietzia sp. SYD-A1 | reverse complement strand
CCTGAACCAGCCCGCAGCGCGCGGCTCAGCGGTGGAAGAGCCGCCGGTAGGCCGCGTTCATGGCGGGAGCGGGCAGCCGTCGGTAGGCGTTGCGCGCGAGGTAGTTGGCCACGGCGCGGGGGCGGGAGATCATGCCCGCGTCGAGGAGGGTGCGCTGGATGATCCGCTCGGACGCGGTGAGCGCGCGGCTCTTGCGACGGCTGAACTGGGCGGGCGTGACCCGGAACCGCACGAGCGGTTCGGGCAGGTTGTGGAGGCGGTACCCGGCGCCGATCAGCCGGATCATCAGGTCGTAATCCTCCTGGTACGGGACGGTGCGGTACCCCCCGACGGCACGGATGGCCTCGGTTCGCGCGAGCAGGGACGGGTTGTTGACCGGGTTGTTGATGCGCGCGTAGTGGGCGATGTCCTCGTGCTCGGTCGGCAGGGCACGCAGGGCCGTGGGACGCTCCGGATCGGCGTCGAACTCGAGCATCGCCGACCCCAGGACATCCACCCCGAGCGCGCGGGCGGCGTCGAGTTGACGCTCGAACCGCTCGGGCAGGGAGATGTCGTCGGCGTCCTGGCGGGCGACCCAGCTGGTGCGGACCTCGTCGAGCCCGCGTTGTGACGCCGCCGCGGCGCCCGAGTTCTCGGGGAGGGCGAACCTGCGCAGTCCGGGGGTGGAGTCGAGCACCTCCATCAGCGCTGGCGACAGGGGGCCGTCCTCCACCACGACCACTTCGGCCGGCTGGACGGTCTGAGCGTGCACGCTGGCCAGGGCGTCGCGCAGCTGTGAGGGCTCGATCGCGTGGTAGACGGTGAGCAGGACGGTCAGTTCGGGGTCCCGCATGGGCTCCTCCCTCTCGATCCGACGAGCCGACGCGACCCTCTCAGGCCAGCAACGAGCCGTCCACGTCGTCCCACGAACGCGCGCCGCACAGCGACAGCGTGAGGTCGATCTCGGCGAGCAGGTTGTCGAGCACCTCGCCGACCCCCTTCTGCCCGGCGATGGCCAACCCGTAGATGTGGGGCCGCCCGATGGTCACGGCGTCCGCGCCGCACGCCATGGCCTTGACCACGTCGGTGCCGTTGCGGATGCCGGAGTCCAGCAGCAGGGTCGGCTCGGAGCCGACGGCCTCGCGGATGCGCACGAGGGCGTCCAGGGTGCCGATGGACCCGTCCACCTGCCGGCCTCCGTGGTTGGAGACCATGACCGCGTCGACGCCCATGTCCAGGGCCCGCCGGGCGTCGTCCGGGTGCAGGACGCCCTTGAGCACGACCGGCAGGCGGGTCCGGTCCCGCAGGGTGGCGATGTGGTCCCAGTTCAGCGCGGGATTCGAGAACGTGTCGAGGAAGGTCTGGACGGCGGCGCGGGTCTCCGGCGCGCTGAGGTTCCGGCGGAACCCACCCGGGTGGTTCCGGGCCATCTCGAGCAGCGTCACGATGGCCCTGGGGGTGACCTTGACCGCCTCCGGCTCCGGGCCGGATCCCGGCTCGGCCTCCTGCGCGACCCGCTCGGCCACCATCTCGACGAAGCGTGGATCCGAGGTGTACTGCGCGATCCCGACCCCGCGCGTGAACGGCAACGAGCCCAGGTCCAGATCCCAGGGACGCCACCCCAGCGTCGTGGTGTCGAGGGTGACGACCAGCGCGCCGGCGCCCGCGGCCTCCGCCCGGGAGATGAAGCTGTCCACGAGCTGCTCGTCCCTGCTCCAGTACAGCTGGAACCAGCGCGGCGCGTCCTTCATGGCCGCGGCGGTGGCCTCCATCGGCGACGAACCCTGCGAGGACAGGATGTACGGCAACCGGCGCTCGGCCGCGGCGCGGCCGATGTGCACGTCGGCGTCGCGGCGCACCAGTCCCGCCGCGCCGATGGGGGCGACGAGGACGGGCGCGGGGAGCCTCTGCCCGAGCACCTCCGTCGACAGATCGCGCTGCTCGGTGCTGCGC
>NZ_JADDKI010000288.1:0-14333 GCF_015356725.1 Dietzia sp. SYD-A1 | reverse complement strand
CGCCCACTCGGGCGGCGCGGCCGGCCGCGCCGCCCCCATGGTCCCGCCGACTGAGCGACGCGGCCCCATGGAATCGGTGCTCGTCCTGCGACGCATCGACCCGTGGTCGGCGTTCACCACCGTGCTCGGGCTGATGTTCGCGCTGTACCTGGTGTGGATGGTGGCGATCGGGGTCACCTACCTGCTGCTCTCCGGCATGGGGGTGTGGGACCGGCTCGGTGGGCTGCTCTCCGGGGTCGCGGGTGACGAATCGGCCGCCGCCATCGGGCCGTCGACGATCTTCCTCTACAGCGGAGGCGTGGGTCTGCTCAACGTCCTGTTGCTGTCCGTCCTCGCCACCCTCGCCGTGTTCATCTACAACCTCGCCGCCGGGCTGACCGGTGGTGGGGTCCAGGTGACACTGGGGGACCGTCGGTACTGAGACGTGGTCCGCTGTGAGACCCCGCCACCGGCGCCGACCCGCCGATTTGGGCGGCGGCGAGGGCGTCGGGTAGATTAACGCTTCGGTACGAGGGCCTATAGCTCAGGTGGTTAGAGCGCCAAACTGATAATTTGGAGGTCGGAGGTTCAAGTCCTCCTAGGCCCACCCCCGCACGGCAGACGCCGGATCGCCCGCCGCGGTCCGGCGTTCACGCTTTGCGGAAGGGGGCCTTAGCTCAGTTGGTAGAGCGCTGCCTTTGCAAGGCAGATGTCAGGGGTTCGAATCCCCTAGGCTCCACTCCCTCCTCTCCCGCCCCTCCACTCCACTCCCGGTGCACGCCGGTGTGGACTCCGGTCGTGGTGGACCCGACCCCAGGACCGCCCGTGGACAGCACACCCCGCTCGTGGACACCGTTCGTCCTGATGGCGCTCGTCGTGACCGCGGCGCTGATGTCGAGCGCGACGCCGTCACCCCTATACGTCGACTACCAGCAGGCGTGGGGGACCGGCGGGACGATGATCACGGTCGTCTACGCGGTCTACGCACTGGCCGTCCTGGTGCCACTACTGCTGTTGGGTCGTCTGTCGGACGCGATCGGTCGTCGGCCCGTGGTGATCACCGGTCTGGTGCTGCTGGTGTTGAGCATGGCCGGGCTCGCCGCCGCACCCTCGGTGGCCTGGCTGATCGCCGCGCGGGTGGTACAGGGCCTGGGCGTCGGGTTGGTCACCGGATCGGCGGCGGCGGCGATCATCGAACTGCATCCGGACAGGAACGCCCGCGTCGGTGCGCTCACCAGTAGTTCCACGACCAATTTCGGGATCGCGGCCGGCGTGCTGCTGTCCGGCGTGGTGGCCACCGCGTCGTCGTCGCCCCTCGTCCACCCGTACGTGGTGATGGGCGCCGCACTGGCCGCTCTGCTCGCCGGGGTGGTGTTCCTGGTGCCCGAGACATCGGGCGCCGGCCCTCAGACCCTCCGGGACGCGGTGCGGCTCCAACGGGTCGCGGTGCCCGCCGCGGCTCGTCCGGCCTTCGCCCTCGCCGCGGTGTGCGTGATCGCCTCGTGGTCCGTGGGCGGGGTCTTCCTCGGTCTGGGCGGGGCGATCGCCAAGGGCCTCGTCGGACGATCGGACTACCTGGTGACCGGCCTGGTGGTGGCCTGCCTGCAGGCCGCCGCCGCGCTGGCCCAGTTGGTGTGGAACCTTCGTGCGGGTCAGGGACAGTGGCGCAGGGGAGTGGTCATCGGCGGCGTGGCGCTCGTCGCGGGGTTGGCGGCGGCCTCACTGGCGCTCGCGGCGGCGTCGGTGCCCGGGCTCGTGGTGGGTTCGGCGGTCGCGGGAGTGGGCATGGGGTTGCTGTTCCTCATGGGCACGTCGCTCGTCGCGCAGAACGCCCCCGCCAGCTCGCGGGGAGAGGTCTTCTCCGCCCTGTTCGTCGTGGCCTACCTGTCGCTGGGGGTGCCCGCCGTCGTCGCGGCACTCCTGGCCGAGGTCGTCGGCCTCACCACCGCCTTCCACATGATGTCGGCGGTGGTCTCGGTGATCGCGGTCGGTGCTCTGCTGGCGGCGGCCCGGATGCGGCCACCAGGCCGGGGGAGTGGACCGTCAGCGGCGGGGTGACCGTCAGCGGCGGTGACAGTCAGCTGCTCAGTGACTGGGCGGCGGCCGCCACCCCGATCGCGGCCAGGCCGGTGCGGATCCGGTCCGAGGCCAGCAACGTCTGGATGCGGTGCCGGGTGACCTGCTCCTGGGCGATCCCCATGTGCAGCGGGACGACCCCGGCGGTGAGGGCCGGCACGGCGACGGTGGTGAGGCACGCGACGACGGTGGCGGTCAACCCGTCGCGGCCCGGCGACCGGACTGATCCGTAGGCGGCCCAGGCGGCGGCACCCAGCCCGGAGGCGTACAGGGTCAGGGCCACCGGAGCGATCCGGCGGGCGTGTTCGGCCTGGCGTTCGCCGATCCCCAGCGTCGGGCCCTCGAACAGCGTCGGGTAGACGACCGAGGTGACCATCGACTGGAAACCCAGATGGGCCGCGCACGTGGTGAGCAGGGCGAGCCGTCCCGCGCGGAGGGTGGGGTCGGGGACCGCGGGTCGTCGGCGGATCATGGGTCTCACGCTACCCCTCGCGGGATCTGCCGAGCAGGCGTCTGCCCTCTCCGTCCTCGGTGACCGCCCGGGCGGTCCGCAGCACCACTCGCCAGCCACGGTCGGGCGCGTCCACCGGACCGAGACGCTCGAGTTCCCATCTGTTCGCCGTCACCCGCGTCACCGTGTAGCGCCCCGGCCGGGAGGAACGGACCACCAACTGGGTGTACCCGGTCGCCACCGCCCGGTCGCCGTCGAGGAGGACCACCGGCAGGCCGGGCACGTGGCCACAACCATGGGCGATCAAACCCTGGTGGTCGTCACCGCTCACCATCCCCGCGAGGTCCGTGTGGCCCTCGAGCACGCCGGTGTCCACGTCGTAGACCCCGTCGGCGGCCCAGAGCTCGGCGACCCCCTCGGCGTCCCCGGAGTCGACCCTGGGGGAGTAGTCGGCGACGAGTCTGAGGATCGCGAGTTCGTCCGTGGCCCGGGCCAGTTCGTCGCGGATCGTGGCGAGAGCGGACTCGGTCGCACCGAGCCTCGCCTCGAGTGCGTCCAGACGGTCGGGGTCGCGAGCCGGGGTCATGAACCCGACAGTAATGCACGAACTGGAACACGTTACACGTAGAGTGTGGCGCATGACGGACAAGAGTTCAGACACCCGTCCGACCGTGCACTCGGCGGACGTGGTGGTGGTGGGGATGGGCATCGCGGGCGCGTGTGCTGCGATCGAGGCCGCGGAGGCCGGGTCGTCGGTCATCGTGCTGGAGGGCGCCTCCGGCCCGGGGGGATCGTCCTCCCAGTCGGGCGGCGAGGTCTACCTGGGCGGGGGCACCGCCACCCAGCGGGCGCTCGGCGTGGAGGACTCCGAGGAGGACATGCGCGCCTTCCTCACCGCCGCACTCGGTCCGAACGCGGACGAGGCCAAGATCGCCGACTACTGCGCGGGTGCGGTCGAGCACCACGACTGGCTGGTGGCCCACGGTGCGGTCTTCAACCACAAGCTGTGGGACACCCCCACGTGGATGCCGGGCGACGACTCGGGCCTGATGTGGATGGGTGAGCGAGCCGAACCCTACGCCTCGATCGCGCGCCCGGCGGCCCGTGGTCACCGCCCACCCGCCCCGAACTTCGCCGGGAACGTGCTGATGGATGCGTTGGTGGCCACCGCGCAGAAGGCGGGGGTGACACTGCACTGCGACGTCAGGGCTCGATCGTTGATCATGGACGACGGACGGGTCGTCGGCGTGCGGGCGACGGAGTTCGGCGAGGAGCGGGAGTACCGCGCCACCGGCGGGGTTGTCCTGGCGACCGGCGGGTTCGTCGACAACGACCGCATGCTCGAACAGTGGGCGCCGCAGCAGGTCGGCAAGGACAAGGTGTCCGACGGCCGCGACGACGGCTCGGGGATCGAGATGGGCATGGACGTGGGTGCCGCCGTGCGCCGGATGCACCAGACCGAGACGGCGATGCTCATCATCCCCCGCCTGGCGGTGGGGGCGATGCTCGTCGACGGCGACGGCCAGCGCTTCATCAACGAGGAGGTCTACCCGGGCCTGTACTGCCACGCCGCCGTGCACCACCGCCGGCCCCCGGTGTGGGTGATCATCGACGAGAAGGGCATCGAGGACGTCCCGGAGAGCGAACTGTGGGGGATGCAGCCCATGCACGCCGCGGAGACCATCGAGGAGCTCGCCGCGGACTGCGGGCTGCCGGCGGAGGCGCTGGCCGACACCCTGCGCAGATACAACGCCGGCGCCCGGAACGGCGAGGATCCCCAGTTCGGCAAGAGCGCGCGCTGGGTCCGACCGCTCGAGCCGCCGTTCGGTGCCTATCCCACCGGGGCCGGGGGGCCGGACTCCTTCAACGGCCTCCCCCTCAAGGCGCAGGGCTTCACCCTGGGCGGGCTCCACACGGATCTGCAGTCGAGGGTCCTGGACCGGGCGGGTGAGGCGATCCCCGGTCTGTTCGCCGCCGGCCGGTGCACCCACGGGCTGCACGGCGAGGGGTACATCTCCGGGACCTCCCTGGGCGACGGGTCCTTCTTCGGCCGCCGCGCCGGGCGCGGGGCGGCGCAGGGAACCGGTAGGTGACCGATCGCCCGGGCGGCGAGGCCACGGGGCCGGTGGGTCTCCCGCGGCGGGCGACCCCGGCGCCCGGGGGAGTACGGAGTAGATTCGGTTGTCGTGACCACCGATGCCTCCGCCACCGATCCCCTCCCCGGAACCACCGGCACCGCTCCGGGCGACGGGAGGGGTGTCCCGTTCCTGCCCTGGGATGACGACGCAACCGGCGCCACCGACCTGGCCCGCGAGTTGCGCCGGGTGCGGGGTCTGGTGGCGGGGTCGCGCTTCGACGACGTCCACGACGCCGTCACGACGGTGCGGGAGCTCGCCGACCATCTCGAGGCGGTCGGCACCATGGTGCGGCCGTCGGACTATGTGACCTGGGGGGTCCCCGAGCATCTTGCCTCGAACCCCGCCATCGGCAGCCGCAACCCGGTCTCCCCTCCGTTGGAGCCGATGGTGTTGCCCGACGCCACCGTGCGGGCGGATCTGCGACTGGGCATCGAGTACCAGGGCCCGCCCGGCTGCGTGCACGGCGGGATCGTCGCGCTGATCTTCGACGAGATGCTGGGCCTGGCCAACGCCGCCGCCAAGAGCGTGGGGATGACCGCCGACCTCCGGGTGATCTACACCTCGCCGACACCGCTCGATGCACCCCTGAGGTTCGAGGCGCGCCAGGAGCGGGTGGAGGGCCGCAAGATCTGGTCCAGCGCCACCCTGTACACCGGCGAGACGCTGTGCGCGCGTGCCGAGGCGTTGTTCATCGAACCCAGGGGCATCTCGGACGCGCAGCGGGACCGGCCGGTCGAGGGCTGAGCCGGGCGGGGGTCAGCTCTCCCCGCGCAGTGCCTTCATCCGCTTGTGCGCCCCGGCCACGATCCGGCCGCGATCCACCCCGGAGCTGAACTCGACACCCGCGCGATTGCCCTGCCCTCCGCAGACGTGGACCGGCCCCCGGCCGATCGACTCGAGCACCTCCTCGGCGACCTCGGCGGGCTCGCTCACGGTCATGCCCGGCAGGTCCATGTCCAGACCGGCGCGGATCATGGCCGGGGTGCGGGTCACGCCGAGGATCACCTCGACCACGTCCACACCGTGCTCGCGCATCTCCAGCCAGAGGCCCTCCACGAAGACCCGGCTGAACGCCTTGGCGGCCGAGTAGATGCTCATGTCGGCGTGCCCGAGGTAACCGGCCATCGACCCCATCACCACGATGCCGCCCCGACCGCGGTCCCGGAGCCTGGGGGCGAAGTGGCGGATGATCCGCAGCGGCGAGGTGATGTTGAGGTCGATCACCTGTTGAACGCGGTCCATGTCCGACTCGGCGAACTCCGCCCCGTAGGTGTTGGCGCCCGCGTTGAGAACCACCAGCCCCACGTCGAGGCCGTCGCAGGCGGCGGCGATCGCGTCAGTGGCACCCGGTTCGGTGAGGTCGACCGAGAGCTCACGGCACTCCACGCCCCTGGCGCGGACCTCGCCGGCGGTCTCTGACAGGGGTCCGGTCCGACGGGCGACCAGCACGGAGGAGATCCCGGCCTCGGCCAGGCGGAGGGCGATCTCGGCCCCCACCCCCTCGCTGCCGCCCACGACCAGAGCCCAGGGACCGTACGCGGAAGGATCGAACTGTCCTTTTCTGACGGGTGTCGACATAGTCTTCAGAGTATGGCCCAGAACAACGACAGTCCCGAAGTCGGTCGCGGTCCCCTCCCGAGAATCGAGGGCGTGGACGACTTCCAGCTCAGCAGCATGCGGGAGCGGCTGGGGGAGACCTTCGATCCCGTTCCCGTCCCCGACCTCCCCACCCCGGATCCCGATCTGGATCGCACGGTGGTGGAGCTGCGCAGACTGCGCGAGGCGATCTCCGGACTGGCCCACTCGGAAGTCCGGTTGGACGACATCGCCGATCGGTTGGCCGGGGTGGCGGACCTCCTGGAGTCGCGCGTCCCGGAGCCCGCCCGCCGACTGGAGACGATGTGGACGGGCGCCGGTTCCCGCAGGGCGAATCCCGTCGGCGGGCCGGAGAACCCGATCGCCCCACCGGTGCGGTTCTCCGCGTGTGATGACGGTTCGGTGACGGCCGAGGTCACGCTCGGACTGGCCTATCAGGGCCCCCCGGGGTGCGTTCACGGCGGTATCAGCGCCCTCATCATCGACCACATGATGGGGTTCGCGAACCACTGGGGAGGCCGGTACGGCATGACCGCCCACTACGAGATCGACTACCGCTCACCCACCCCGCTACTGAAGCCCCTGACGTTCCGCTCGTGGGTGGACGAGGTGGACGGCCGCAAGACCTGGACCAAGGCGACCATCCACGCGGGGGAGCGGTTGTGCGTGGAGGCCCGTGGTCTCTTCCTCGAGGCGAGCGTCGCGGTCCCGGGTCGACCGGATCAGCGGTCGACGGTGGGGGACGGAGCCTGATCGGACCGTTACTGCTGGACGTCGACCTGGACGACCTTCTGTAGGTAGGGGGCGATCACCTCGGTCAGGCCCGAGGCCAACTGGTCCGGGTCCTCGGGCGGGAGCGAGATGAAACTGATGCCGATCCGGGCGATGATCGACGCGGCCAACCGGGCCTGGCTGGCCTCGATCCGCATCCAGCTCTCCGACAGCGCCGGCATGAGCACCTCCGTCGCACGCTCGATGAGCGGCCCGGCCTCGGTGGTGATCAGACGCAGTAGGTCCGGCTTGATGTCACCGGTCACGAGCGCCCGGATCAGCGGATCCCGGCTGCTGGACCGCAGGAACCCGTTGATCCCCTCACTCAGGGCGAGCTCGATCTGCCCGGGGTGCCTGATGATCGAGTCCCGGATCTCACCGGCGAACTTCTCCGACAACTGGAGCGCATACGCCTGCGCCAGTCCCTGACGGTTGCCGAAGGTGCTGTAGAGCGTCTGCCGGCTCAGTCCCGCGGCTTTGGCCACGTCCGACATGGTCACGGCTGACCAGTCGCGGGACTCCAGCAGCTGGTGCATGGCGTCGAAGACGGTGAGGCGGGGCGACCAACGCCCCCCCCAGGAGTCCCCGGAGGAGCGTTGGTCACGTGTCGACGGGCGGGGCGGCATGCGGTCCATTGTTCCTGATCTCATGCCCGCGGGGGGTGGTGGGCTACTTCACGGGCAGGAAGTCCACCTTGTCGCGGACGCCGCAGTCCGAGCACCGCCAGGTGGCGGGGATCGCCGACCACGGGGTACCGGGAGGGAAGCCCTCGCGGGGCTCACCGGCGGTCTCGGAGTAGTGGTGCCCGCAGTTCGGACACACGTACTCGCCGGTCGGTGAGGTCTGGTCGGCGGCGATGTCGGTGTCGACGAGGACATTCTCCGCCACCGCGGTGGTCCCGCCGGGGGTCGCGTCGACGCCGTAGCGGGCGAGGATCTTCTCACGCTTGGACGGCTGGATGTTGGCCCGCGTGATGTCCCCGTCGTAGTGGGCCAGGACGCGCTTGTCCATGACCTTGCGCCACAGCGGCGGCACGTAGGCCAGGATCATCATCGTGGCGTACCCGGACGGCAGCTGCGGGGCCTGCTCGAAGCTGCGCAGCACCTGGTAGCGGCGCATCGGGTTGGCGTGGTGATCGGAATGCCGCTGCAGGTGGTAGAGGAAGATGTTCGTCACCAGGTGGTCGGAGTTCCACGAGTGCTCCGGGCGGCAGCGCTGGTAGCGGCCGGCAGACGTCTTCTGTCGCTT
The DNA here is from genome assembly GCF_015356725.1 of Dietzia sp. SYD-A1. Classification (NCBI taxonomy): domain Bacteria; kingdom Bacillati; phylum Actinomycetota; class Actinomycetes; order Mycobacteriales; family Dietziaceae; genus Dietzia; species Dietzia sp. SYD-A1. The sequence goes on along the minus strand of NZ_JADDKI010000288.1, from coordinate 6,074 downwards.
CAGGCCGTAGTGCTCGAGGTAGTTGACGACCTCCAGCAGCGAGAAGCCGAAGACCGCCTGCACGAGGAGCCACGGCGCGACCTCCCAGCCGAACACCGCGATGAGCCCACCGAACAGGACGACCGTCATGAGCCACGCGTTGAGGTTGTCGTTGCGGATGGTCCACGGCCCCTTGCCCAGACGGCCGAGACGCTCGACCTCGAGGTGCCAGGCCGATCGTGCGGAACCGACGACGCTGCGCGGGAGAAACGCCCAGAACGACTCGCCGAAGCGAGAGCTGGCCGGATCCTCGGGGGTGGCCACGCGGGCGTGGTGTCCGCGGTTGTGCTCGATGAAGAAGTGCCCGTACCCGGTCGTGGCCAGGGCGACCTTGGACAGCCACTTCTCGCTCCCGGCGATCTTGTGGCCGAGCTCGTGTGCGGTGTTGATCCCGATGCCCCCGGTGATGGCCACGGTCCAGGCCACGCCGATCGACGCCGCGATCCCGAGACCACCGTCGTACCCGAGCCACGACAGGTCCTGCGCGGTCCAGAGGTAGCAGGCGACGATGAGGGATGCGTACTGGAAGGGGATGTACAGATAGGTGCACCACCGGTAGAACGGGTCGGCCTCGAGCTTGTCCATCACCTCGTCCGGCGGGTTCTCTCCATCGGCGCCGATCGCCAGGTCACCGAGGGGGATCACGATGTACACCAGGACGGGGAGCAGGAACCACGCGGCGGTGGCGGCCCACCCCAGACCCAGCGAGTTGAACCCGATGACGAACGGCATCGACAGGAACAGGCCCATGGCAGGGATCAACCCGAGCAGCCACAGGTACCGCTTGACGTCGGTCCAGGCGTAGGGCTCGACGCCTCCGTCGGTGGCGTCCCCCACGGGGGAGTCGGCCTGCCCCGCGGGAGCCGTCATGTGGTCCCGGTCTGGATTATCGGCTCCGCCGCGGGGGCGGATGTATTCGGTGCTGGACATCGTCACGACCTCCGAAGTTCGCTCGGGATGTGGCATACGCCACTTCATGTGGTCGAGGTTAGACAAAAACCGTGGCGTTGTCTAGACACGATCTCTCACTTTGTCCAGACGTGGCTACTTCGTGACCCATCTGCGTCGTCGGCTCGGCGGCCCGGTCAGCTCAGCACCCGTGGAATAAGGGCACCGGACACGCGGTTGTACCGACAGGTCGTCGGAAACCCCCTCTCCGACGCAGGAGGAGTGGCGGACGTGACGATGCAGCAGGCCGCCATGCGCACCCTGATGCGGGCCGAGAACAACAACATCACGCTCGACCGCAGCGTGTTCACCCGCGAGAACTTCCGGCGGATCGGACAGTTCGCGAAACCGCACACCAGGCGGATCGTCCTGTTCCTGATCCTCTCGGTCTTCGGCGCCTCACTCGCCGTGGTGACCCCGCTGCTCGCCGGCCGCGTCGTCACGGCGATCGTGGACGGCACCGCCGTGCGAGTGGTGTTCCTCCTCGCCGCCGCCATCGCGGTGATCGGCGTCGTCGAAGCGGTCAACGCGGTGGTGACCAGATTGTGGTCGGCCCGGATCGGCGAGGGCCTGATCCTCGACCTCCGCCGTGCGGTGTTCGACCACGTCCAGACCATGCCCGTCGCCTTCTTCATGCGAACCCGCACGGGCGCGCTGGTCAGTCGACTCAACAACGACGTCATGGGCGCCCAGCGGGCGTTCTCGGACACCCTCTCCGGGGTCGTGTCCAACCTCGTCCAGCTCATCCTGACCCTCGTCGTGATGGCCGGGATCAACTGGCAACTCACTCTCATGTCGGTGCTGCTGCTGCCGGTGTTCCTGTTCCCCGCGCGCTACGTGGGCCGGCGTCTGGCCAGACTGCGTCGCGAGGCCTCCGACCTCAACGCGTCGATGAACGACCAGATGACGGAACGCTTCAACGCGGGTGGCGCGACCCTGGTCAAGCTCTTCGGCCGCCCCGCCGCCGAATCCGCGGAGTTCGCCTCCCGCGCGGGCCGCGTTCGGGACATCGGGGTCCGGACCGCGCTGCTGATGAGCGTGTTCATGAACTCGCTGACGCTGGTCTCCACCCTCGCACTGGCGCTGGTCTACGGCATCGGTGGCTGGTTCGCCCTGTCCGGCGGGATGGACGCCGGGTCCGTCGTGGCACTCGCCCTCCTGCTGACCCGCCTCTACGGACCCCTGACCTCTCTGGCCAACGCACCGATGGACGTGGTGACCGCCGTCGTCAGTTTCGAGCGGGTCTTCGAGGTCCTGGATCTGGACCCGCTGCTCAAGGACGCCCCCGACGCGGTCGACGTGCCGGAGGGACCGGCCGCCATCGAGTTCGACGACGTCCGGTTCTCCTACCCCTTGGCCGACAAGGTGTCCCTTGCCTCGCTCGAGGAGGTCGCCGTGCTCGACACCCGCGGTGGCCAGGAGGTGCTGCACGGGATCAGCTTCCGTGCCGATCCCGGTCAGATGCTCGCCCTGGTCGGGTCCTCCGGCGCGGGCAAGTCCACCATCGCGTCGCTGCTTCCGCGCCTCTATGACGTGGACTCGGGGGCGGTGCGGGTCGCGGGCCTCGACGTGCGTCGGGTCACCTCGTCGTCACTGCGCCGGACGGTGGGCATGGTCACCCAGGACGGCCATCTCTTCCACGACACCATCCGCGCGAATCTGACCTTCGCCCGCCCGGAGGTCACCGACGAGCGCGTGTGGGACGCCCTGCGCCGGGCGCGGCTGGAGGACCTGGTCCGCTCGCTGCCCGACGGGCTGGACACCGTCATCGGAGACCGCGGGTACCGTCTGTCAGGCGGCGAGCGCCAGCGACTGACCATCGCGAGACTGCTCATCGCGGAGCCGTCCGTCGTGGTCCTCGACGAGGCCACCAGCGCGTTGGACTCCACCAACGAGTCCGCGGTCCAGGAGGCCCTGACCGAGGCAATGTCCCACCGGACGTCGCTGGTGATCGCGCACCGGCTGTCCACCGTCCGCGCCGCCGACCTCATCCTCGTGCTGGAGGACGGCCGCGTGGTGGAGTCGGGCACCCACACCGAGTTGCTGGCAGCGGGTGGGCGGTATACCGAGCTGTACGAGACACAGTTCGCCGACCAGGAGTGACGACTCCCGCGCGGTGGCGCGGGGGAGGGCGTGATCAGCTCTCGAGGTGCAGCCCCAGTTCACGCGCCGCGAGGGCGGCGTACTTGGACGTCTGCTCGAATGCGCCCTCCAGGGTCTGGGCGTCGGTGAGGTCGGCGATCTCGCTCCACCGCTCGGCCACGACCTCCGGGGTCCGGGCGTTGTCCGGGAGATAGATTCCCCGGCTCTCGACCATCTGCGAGACCGCGAACACCCCGGCGCCGGCACCGAGGATGGTCTTGGTGGGTGCCTCCTCACTGACCATGAACAGCGCCCCGGGTGCGATGGTCTCCGGGCCCATGATGTCCAGCACCCGCTGCGGCAGGAGGTCCTCGGTCATGCGGGTGGCGGCCGTGGGCGCGATCGAGTTGACCTTGATGTTCTTCTTGGCGCCCTCGATGGCCAGGACGTTCATGAGACCGACGAGGCCGGACTTCGCGGCGGCGTAGTTGCTCTGGCCGAAGTTGCCGTAGATGCCCGAGGACGAGGTGGTCATGAGGATGCGGCCGTATCCGGCCTCGGCCATGTGGGGCCAGACGGCCTTGGTGCAGTTGACCGAGCCCATGAGGTGGACCTCGAGGACCTTGCGGAAGTCGTCGGTGTCCATCTTGGCGAACGACTTGTCGCGCAGGATGCCGGCGTTGTTCATGAGGATGTCGATGCGTCCCCACGTGTCGATGACCGAGGAGACCAGCGCGTCGACCGCGGCCTCGTCGGTGATGTCGGTGCCGTCGACGATCGCCTCGCCCCCGGTCGCGACGATCTCGTCGACGACCCGCTGGGCCGGTGAGGACGTGCCGCCCTCGCCGTGGACGTCACCGCCGAGGTCGTTGACGACGACCTTGGCACCGCGCTCGGCCAGGGCGAGGGCGTACGCGCGGCCGAGGCCGCCGCCGGCACCGGTGACGATAGCGACGCGGTCGGTGAAATCGATCGGGTTGACCATGGGTGGCTCCTGGTGGTGAGAGTGGATCGGTCGGGTCGGGGGTGGCTCTGTTGGCGCGGTGCCCTGCTGGCGCGGGTCGGTCAGCCCAGCTCGCCGCGGACGTACGACTCGTAGGCAGGGAGGTCGAGGAAGCCGTGACCGGACAGGCCGATCACGATGGACGGGCCCGTGCCGGCCTCGCCGGTGTGCCTGCGGGCCTCGTCGAGGGCTCCGGCGAGGGCGTGGGTGGACTCGGGCGCGGGGACGATTCCCTCGGCCTTGGCGAACTCCACACCGGCTGCGAAGGCGACGTTCTGTTCCACCGCGATCGAGTCGAGCAGCCCGAGGTGCTTGACGTGACTGACCAGGGGTGCCATCCCGTGGTATCGCAGTCCGCCCGAGTGGATGGGGTCCGGAACGAAGTCCTGGCCCAGCGTGTACATCTTCATGAGCGGTGTCAGCCCCGCGACGTCCCCGTGGTCGTAGCGGAACTCACCCTCGGTCATGGAGGGGCACGCGGACGGCTCGACAGCGACGATCCTCGTCCGCGCGCCGGCCAGGTTCTCGCGGATGAAGGGGAACGCCAGACCGGCGAGGTTGGAGCCGCCCCCGGCGCACCCGAACACGAAGTCGGGGGCCGTCTCGCCGAACATTCCCAACTGCTTGAGGGCCTCCTCGCCGATGATCGTCTGGTGGAGGCACACGTGGTTGAGAACGGACCCCAGGGAGTAGCGGGCCTCGGTATCGCCCGCGGCCACCTCGACCGCCTCTGACACCGCCATGCCCAGCGAACCGGGGGTCCGGGGGTCCTTGGCGAGGAAGGACCGTCCGGCCTCGGTCAGGTCGGAGGGGCTGGGGTGAACGGACGCGCCGAAGGTCTCCATGAGCATGCGGCGGTACGGCTTGGACTCGAACGATGCCTTGACCTGCCAGACCTCCACCTCGATGCCGAAGGCCTGGCCCGCGAACGCCAGCGAGGCCCCCCACTGCCCGGCGCCGGTCTCGGTGGTGAGCTTGGTGATTCCCTCCGCGGCGTTGTAGTACGCCTGGGCCACGGCCGTGTTGGGCTTGTGCGAGCCGACCGGGCTGGTGCCCTCGTACTTGTAGAAGATCCTCGCGGAGGTATCGAGCGCCTTTTCCAGTCGGCGGGCGCGGATGAGGGGCGAGGGCCGCCACAGGCGGTAGATCTCCCGCACCTCCTCCGGGATCTCGACGTACCGCTCGCCGGTGACCTCCTGCTCGATGAGCGCCATGGGGAAGAGCGGGGCGAGGTCCTCCGGGCCGAGCGGCTCCTTGGTGCCGGGGTGCAGATGCGGCGCCATCGGCTCGGGCAGGTCGGCCTGGATGTTGTACCAGTGGGTCGGCATCTCGCTCTCGGGGAGCAGAGCCTTGACCAGAGGTTCCGTGGCCGGCGGTGCAGCATCAGACGTCATGTGGTGTCCTCGGAAGATGTCGGGAGGGGTGAGCCGCACCTCATCTTACGAGTTCGCGCCGCATGGGCAGGTGCGGGATCCGTTCATCCAAGTAGTCCGGTCCGCACCGGAGGAACCCGAACTGCTCGTACCACCCCTCGAGGTGGGACTGGGCGCCTATCTCGACGGGCGTCGTGCCGCAGAGCCCGATGCCGTGACGGATCAGGGCACCGGCGATCCCCCGCCCTCGCCACCCGGGCACCGTACACACACGGCCGAGGTGCATGACTCCACCGTGGACCCCCGATTCGAACACGCGCAGGGTCGCCACCAACTCGTCCGGTCCGGACTCGGTGGCCCGAGCCCAGGCCATCAGGTGCGTGGTGCCGGGGTCGGCATCGACGTCGTCGATCTCCGCGTACGGGCAGTCCTGCTCGGCGACGAAGACGTCCACGCGCAGCTTGTACAGCGCGTGGACGTCCAGCGGCCCCAGCCCGGTCAGCGGAGAGGCGACGACTCGCCACGGAGACTCGTGCTCACCCATCAACTGCAGGTCAGGGCTTGTCGGCCGGGGAACCACCGGCCGGATCGTCGTCCGACGGCTGCGGCGCGGAGCCGGCGGCCGGGCC
>NZ_JADDKI010000287.1:0-3753 GCF_015356725.1 Dietzia sp. SYD-A1 | reverse complement strand
CTCCAGGGCAGGCCCCGCTGTCCGCCCCGGCCCGGACCCGGAGCAGCCGGTCGTGGCCGCGACCACGAGCAGGGCCGCGGCGGCCAGAAGTGGGCGTGCGGGGCGGGAAGGCATCGTTTGCAGTCTGCCAGTTGGTGGATCGTCGGCCCGGTGACGAGACTCGCGGGACGCATGGGGTTGCGCGACGGGTGTCTCTGCCGCGATCCTTGGTGCTGGGGAGCCCCGGTGACCGCGGAGAGTCCGTACGCCGCCCCCGTGCGAGGAGTGTTACCGATGCCCATGTTCGACTTCAGCGAGATGCAGGCTTTCTGGGACGGGATCTTCCCGGCGGTCTTCGGGCCGCTCGCGGCCTTCGTCGACACGATCGGTGCGTCCGTCGAGGGGCCCTGACTCACCCCTGACTCACCCCTGACTCACCCCGCAGCGAGGATCCGGGCCAGGGTCTTGAGGTTCCTGGTGGTGAGGTGACCCTTGTTCTCCCGGCCGTCGAGCACCGCGGACGCGTCCGAGGTCAGCGTCGAGCCGCGGGGGACCCGCCAGTACACGCAGCCCGCGCCCTCGGCCACCGCCTCCGTGCTGCTGGTGGTCATCCCGGCCCCGGCATGCGCGTCGGTGCCGGCGGCCACCTCTCCGACCTCACGGATGGCCGCGTGCATCGCGACCGCCACCCGGGTCGTCACTTCCGGGTCATCCGAGAACACCACGTAGTCGTGGTGTTCGGGCAGCGTGTCGAAGGGGTACGAGGACGCCATCGTCGCCACGTCGTCGAGCGGGAGGACCTGCAGCACGGACCGGTAGCCGAACCTCTCCGCGTAGGCGGCCTCGAGTGCCGCGCGCAGCTCGGGTACCGGTCGCTTATCGGTGACGATCACGTTTCCGGTCGCCAGCACCGTCCGGACCGACGTCCCGCCCGCGGCCTCGGTGCACTCGATCAGGTCGCTCATGGCGATGCGGCCGCCCTTGCCGACGTTGATCCCACGCAGTAACACCACCCTGCGGTGCCCCGGGTCGTCCGTCTGTGCAGATCGAGAACTCATCCCCCGATCTTCCTCCCGGGCCGGCCCCGCGCGGGTAGCTTTCCGGCCATGGCAGTCTCAGTGCAGTCAGTGGTCACGATCGAGGCCGGCGTCCCCGAGATCATGGAGGTCCTCGCCGATGTCGACTCCCTCGTGGAGTGGTCGAGCGCTCACCGCGCGGTCGAGGTCAGGGAGGCCGACGACGAGGGGTGGCCCATCGTCGTGTGGGAGCGGGTGTCCCAGTACGGCGTCACCGACGAGATGGTGGTGCGCTACGAGTGGTACGAAGGCGAGGTGAGCTGGTCGCTGGTCGAGAGCGGTTCCCAGAAGGTCCAGAACGCCCGGTACGAGCTCACGGACAACGGGGACGGCACCACCAAGGTCGTCTTTGATCTCGAGGTTGATCTCAAGATCAAGCTCCCGGGGCCGGTGGTCAAGAAGGCCCAGAAGCACATCGCCGACGTGGCCACCACGGGGCTGCGGAACGAGGTTCTCCGGCGACACGGTTGATCGCCCCTCTCCCACGCCTCGCGCCCGCCCCGCTCGCTCGGGCGAGCGGGGCTCAGGGGAACCGGCGGGAGGAGATCAGCCCGTCGGCCAGGCTCCGGCGCACCAGATCGGGCACGGATCTGCGTCGAAGGGGTGCGCTCCCGGTGTGGGCCAGGCGCGCGATCCCGTCGAGCAGGTCGGCCATGGCCTCTCGCGGTGCCCACGACGGAGCCCAGCCGAGTTCGTCACGTGCGCGGACGCAGTCCAGGAGGGGCACGCTGAACGCCAGGTCGAGCCATCCGCGGTCCACCGGTTGCAACCGGGCCCGCCACGTCAGCCCGACGATCGCCCCGAGCAGTGCCAGGGGGACGTGAACCGGCCGGGCCCCGAGCACCTCGGCGAGATCCTCCCTGGTGAACGGTGGATCGGCCGCGAGGTTGAACGGGCCGGTGGCGCCCTGGCCGATCACTCGGACGAGAGCGTCGGCGACATCGTCCGCATGAGCGAGCGGCAGGCACAGGGCCCGGTCGAGCGGCAGCAGCGGCAGCCGCGGCACGAGATGTGCGGGCACGTAGGCGGGGAGTCCGTATCGGGTCAGCCCGCTCGCGGCTGCTCGCTGGACGATGAAGCCCGGCCGCATCCGGGCGACGGGCACCGCATCGCCGCCGTGGCGACACTCGTGCTCGTCGATGAGCCTCTCCGCCATGGCCTTGTGTCGGCTGTAGGCCGAACCCGACACCCCCGTCGTCGCCCAGGTCTCGTCGACGTGCTCACCGTGGCGGCCCGGCGCGTAGGTCCCCACGGAGGAGATGTGAACCAGGTGCCCCACCCCGGCCGACTGCGCGGCCTCGAGGACCGCGGCGGTTCCACCGACCCCGACCCTCTCGAGGTAGCGGACGTCGCGGGTGGGCTGGAAACCCCAGGCCAGGTTGACCACCGTGTCCGCGCCGCTGACGTGGCGACCGAGTTCGCGGGCCGCCCCCGGGCCGGAGACGTCCACCGCGCGCCAGTCGACGCCCCGGTACTCGCCGACGGGATCCGGCGGCCGGCGCACCAGCCCGACGAGCTCGTCACCGGAGCGCGTCTCGCGGAGGCGACGGAGCAGCGCGGTGCCGACATTCCCGCTCGCGCCGATGATGACGATCCGCATTCCGGCCTCCTCGCGTGGGAGCTGCAAGGACGTCGACGCTACCTGCCACGTCGTGGTCGTCAACCGCTGGCAGTCGGGGCCTCACCCGACCCCCGGCGGGGTGATCAGACCGTCGGGGAGATGAGCAGGACGCCGGCCAGCGCGAGTCCCGCGACCCACGTCGTCGAGGCGGCGGCCAGGATGACCGGCCGCGCGCCGACCCTGCGCATCGCGGCGAGCCGCACCCCGGTCCCGAGCGCGAACATGGCGCACGTGAGCAGTACGGTCTGCGCCGCGGAGGCGACGTCGAGGGCCGTGGTAGGGACCAGCCCGGACGAGCGCAGGCAGACCAGGATCACGAACGCGACGATGAACCCGGGGACCAGCGGAGGCCGCGTGCCCCTGCCGTCGGCGCCGGTCGTCCGACGCCGGTGGAGGCTGATGATGGTGACGACGGGGGCCAGCAGAAGGACGCGGGCGAGCTTCACGACGGTGGCCACCGCCAGAGCGGAGCCGCCGATCGCGCCGCCGGCCGCGATCACCTGGGCGACCTCGTGGATCGATCCACCGGCCCACATGCCCGCTGCGGTGTCCGACAATCCCAGCCCCGTCGACAGGACCGGGACCGCGACGATCATCAGGGTGCCGAAGACGACGACGAGGGTGACGGCCGTGAGGACCTCCTCCTCGTCGGCGTCGGAGACGCTGTCCACGGCGGCCACCGCGGCCGCGCCGCAGATCGAGAATCCGCAGGCGATGAGCAGGCGCTGGGTCCAGCCGAGGCCGAGCGCGCCGCCCAGCGCCAGGGTGCCGACGATTCCGAGGACCACGATGACGACGACGAGCACGATGACCTGCCACCCCAGGGCGGTGATGTCGCCCAGCACGAGGTGGAGGCCGAGCAGGGCGATCCCGATCCGCAACAGTGTCCGGGACGAGAAGGCCAGGCCCGCCGCGGCACGGGTCGGAACCCGCACGATGTTGCCGAGTGCAGCGCCCAGCACGATCGCCACGAGCATCGGGTTGAGGGTGGGGAGCAGGTGGCTGACCGCCAGTGCCACGGCCGTGCCCGAGAGCGTCAGCGCCGTACCCGGCACCGCCGCACGCGCCGTACCCGGC
>NZ_JADDKI010000286.1:0-8947 GCF_015356725.1 Dietzia sp. SYD-A1 | reverse complement strand
ACCACACTGCTGCGGCGCCTGTTCGGCACCGGGCCGACAGGCGGGGACGACGACGACGCCGCTCACGTGCCCTGGGCTCTGCTGCCGCAGGACTTGCACATCGAGAACCCCGGGATCCGGGTGGTGGACGCCATCCATGCCGTGCGCCCCGACGCCGAGGCCGATCAGGTCCACGCCCACGCGGCGCGGATGCTCTTCACCGGGGACGCCGGGTTCCGCCGCCTCGGGGAGCTCTCCGGCGGCGAGCGCCTCCGGGCGGCTCTGGCGGTCCGGTTGTTCGCGCGGCCGGTGCCGCAACTGTTGGTGCTCGACGAGCCGACCAACAACCTCGACCTCCCCGGCGTGGAGGTGCTCGCCGACGCCCTGCAGCAGTGGCGCGGAGCGCTGCTGCTGGTGAGCCACGATGACGGGTTCTGCGACCGGGTGGGGGTGGACGAGGTGATCCGACTCGGCTGACGCGCCCACCTCACCCGATCACCCACCACGGAGGGATCCATCCCGTGCGCACGCTCATCTACTACGTCGCCGTCACTGCCAACGGGTTCATCGCCGACCCAGACGGGCGAACCGACTTCTTCCCCCTGGAGGGAGACCACATGGCCTGGCTCATCGAGCACTACCCGGAGACGATCCCCGGCCACGTCCGCGGGGCGCTGGGGCTGGCCGACACCGCCTCTCGGGTGTTCGACACGGTGGTGATGGGTCGCACCACCCATCAGGTGGCGGTTGACGAGGGTCTGGCCAGCGGCTATCCGCATCTGCGCCAGTACGTGGTGACGCACCGGCCGGACGACCTGCCTGCCGAACAGGGTCTCACGGCCTCGGACGAGGATCCTGTGACCTTGGTCCGCAGGCTCAAGAGCGAGGATTCCCCTCTCGACATCTGGCTGTGCGGAGGTGGGGAGCTGGCAGGGGCTCTCGTGGACGAGATCGACGAGTTCCGACTGAAGATCAATCCGGTCCTGATCGGCGCGGGGCGGCCGTTGATCTCGGGGCCCGTTCCGGTGTTGTCACTGGTCGTGCGCCGGAGGATCGGCTTCGACAGCGGGGTGGGCTACGTGGAGTACGAGCGCGCGCGCCGCGGGTGACCGCGTGGCTGCAGGGATCGGCTCACCGCACCCAGGGCGCGTAGGGGGCGACGTGGAAGCACGGCACCGGGCTGGCCTCAGCGGGGGCCAGTGCGTTGAGCACGTGCAACCACACCCTCTCGCTGTACAGGGTGGCCACGTGCTCGGACAGGTCCTCGGCACATCCGGCCTGGAGTTCGATGTTGGTGACGTCACCGGAGTAGAACTGGCGGACGAACGGGGTCACGATCTGGTCGAACTGCGAGACGATGCTGTACATGCGGACTCCGGGGATGCCCTCGGGGCCGCGTGGGTAGACCTCGGTGGCGAGTGGCGAGTCGACGACTTGCTGGATGAGGGCCGGCGTCGAGTGCTCCAGGCTCCCGTACACGGCGGGCCCGAGGACCGGCACCAGGGAACGCAGATAGACGATCTCGCTCAGTCTGGTCCCGGTCGAGGGCGAGATCCCCACCTTGGTGTGGACCTTCTCGCTCCCGCCGAGGAACGTCAGGTAGTAGTCGGCCAGGATGCCGCCGCCCTGGGAGTGCCCGACGAGGTCGACGGCGTCCGCGCCCGTCTCGGCGAGCGCCCGGTCCACGACCTGCTGAAGGACCAGGCCGGAGGCCCGGATGTCGCCGAGGCCCTGGATCGGCATCGCCGGGAAGCCCGTGACGTTCCCGAAGGTGAAGGTGTAGACGCAGTACCCGGCGTTTCTCAGCAGAGGGGCGCCGGCCTGCCAGGCGAGCGCCTGCGTGGTGAAGGTGGGGTGGACCAGGACGACGGGACGCGGGCGCTGCGGGGTGGGTCGACAGTTCGGGTCGTTGGCTCCCGGAGGCGGGATCTCGGGAGCCAACGACGCCTGGAACCCGGCCGAGATGTCGAAGGGCACCGGCAGTGGTCCCTCGGTGGGCGACTGCGCACGGGCGGGGGTGGTGGCGGAACCCACGAGGAGCACCGCCACGGCGACCACCGCCACCGCAGCGGCGATCCGCCTCGCTCCGAAGGGGCGTGCGGGTGGTCTGGTCGCGACTCCGATCACCGGAGGCCCCCTGTCGTTGCGCCGCGGCCCGCTACGAGAGGGCCGACTCCATGGGTGTGATGGTCCTCACCCTAGGCAGGGGCGGCGCTGTGCGCTCTGCTTCCCGTCAGACGGCACCGCCGGCGACCGCGGGCGGGGTGCCGGTGTTGGAGGAGGCGTCGGTCTCACGGGCCAGGTACTCCTCGATCCGGAACCAGTCGTTGTCCGCGCGCTCGGCGATCGCCACGAGGGTGCTCATGTTGGCGACCTCCTCGACCTGCTCACGCAGGAACCACAGCATGAACTGCTCGCCCAGCGGATCTGCCTCGGCTCGCGCGGCCTGGAACAGGGCCTCGATCTGACGGGTGACCTGCTTCTCCTGCTCGAGTGCGTACCGCAGTGCGGCGACGGGTCCCTCGAAGTCGGCCTGCGGGCCGGGGACGGCCGGGATGGTCACCTCGATGTCGCGGTCGAGCATGTACTGCACCATCATCATCGCGTGGTTCCGCTCTCCGAGGCTGTGCTGGTAGAAGCGGCCCGCGAGCTGCGGCAGGTCCTTGGCGTCGGCCCACACCGCGATCGCGATGTACTGCTGGCTCGCGGCGAACTCGTGGCCGACCTGCGCGGACAACAGTTCGGTGAACGAGGACTTCTTGGCCATGATCATGGAACCCTTCCTCTCGGGGGACCTCGACGGGCGTCGAGGTTCGCGGGGGCGTGGTGTGCCCCGGGGGTCCCAGAGTAGGACCGGCGAGGGTGTTTTACCAGGTCAGTAAGCCTAAACGAACATCGGTAAGCCTGGCCTGGCCGGCGGTGCCGGACGACCGGATACGGCGCGGGACGCGGTCGTCAGCGCCGGTGCGCCCGCATCGCGGAGTGCTGGTCCCTCGGCTTGACCACGATCTGGTCGAGGTTGACGTGCGACGGCCGGCTCGCCACGAATCCCACGATCTCGGCGATGTCGCTGGCGACCATGGGGGTCAGTCCCTCGTAGACGGCGCCGGCCTTGTCGTCGTCGCCGTCGAATCGCACCAGTGAGAACTCAGTCTCCACCATGCCGGGCGCGATCTCGGTGAACCGCACGGGCTCGCCCAGGTGCTCCCCGCGGAGCGTCCGGTGCAGGACGGCCTGCGCGTGCTTGGCCGAGGTGTACCCGCTGCCCTTGTCGTAGGACTCGAGCGCGGCGATCGAGGTGATGGTCACCACCAGCCCGTCGCCGGTGTCCACGAGCACCGGCATGAGTCCGCGCACGAGCCGCAGGGTGCCCAGGACGTTGGTCTCCCACATCCATCGCCACTGATCCTCGTCGGCGTCCATGACGGTGGTCGTCCCCTTGGCGCCGCCGGCGTTGTTGACCAGCACGTGCAACCGGGGCACGGCCGCGCAGAACGCCTCGCACGAGACGGGATCGGTGACGTCCAGGGGGATGGCGGTGCCGCCGATCTCGTCCGCGAGCGCCTCCAGTCGGTCGAGTCGTCGGGCTCCGACGACCACGTGGAATCCCAGCCGCGCCAGTTCGCGTGCGGTGGCCTCGCCGATCCCGGAGGAGGCGCCGGTCACCACCGCGATGCGGGTGTCGGCGGGGAGAGCGGTGAGGTGCTCACGGATGGCGGGGTGATCGACACTCATGGTCTCAGGCTAGAACAGCAGTCCCAGTGGCGCGCGACGGAGACAATGGTCGACGATGCGTGCGGTGCGGATGGCCCTGGTCTCGGTGGTGGTGGCGGTGATGTGTGTGGCGTGTGGATCCTCGCGGCAGTGCGACGTCGCCGCCGACCCCCTTCTGGCGCCACTCGACGCGCCCGGGCAGGCGTGTCCGCGCTTCGGGGTGAGCACTCCCGGCGGACCTGCCGCCCCGGAGGAGCTCCGTGCGGTCGCCGACACCGTGGGTGCCCGGCCGAGTGTGGTGATGTGGTTCGTCGACTTCTCCTCCCCGCCCCCGATCGCCGAGTTGGACGCCGTCCGGGAATGGGGTGCGGACCCGATCATCACGTGGGAGCCGTGGCGGTGGATCGCGGACGGGGTGTACGACCGCGGGGCGTTCCCGATGGAGGAGATCGCCGCGGGGGTCCACGACGACCACCTCTATCGCTGGGCCGACGAACTGGCCGCCTGGGGTGACACGGTGTACCTGCGATTCGCCCACGAGGCCAACGGCGACTGGTACCCGTGGAGCCCGCGGGGCGGTACCCCTTCGCAGACCTATGTGGAAGCGTGGCGGCATGTGCACGACCTCTTCGCCGCCGAAGCGGTGCACAACGTTCGGTGGGTCTGGACCGTCAACGTCCCGCACCCCGGGAGCAGCCCGGTGGCCCCGCTCTTCCCGGGCGAGGAGTACGTGGACGTGGTGGGCGTCGACGGCTACAACTGGGGTACCACCCAGGCGTGGAGTTCCTGGCAGGAACCGGAGGAGATCTTCGGCCCCACCCTGGACGAGGTGGCCACGATCGCACCGGGAGTGCCCGTGATGGTCACCGAGGTGGCCAGCGCGGAGGCGGGTGGGCCCAAGTCCGAGTGGGCCAGGGACCTCGTCGGGTACCTTGATTCGAGAGAAGAGTTGACGGCGTTCGTGTGGTTCGACCACCACAAGGAGACCGATTGGCGCCTGGCCAGCAGCCCGGAGTCCGCCGCCGCCATGGCGGACGCCCTGACCAGAGGGAGCCGTACGAGATGACCCCGCCGCCGTGGAGCATCCCCGCACCAGTGGAGGCCGAGCGGGTGCGCGACGTGGAGCGGCTGGGGTTGTTGGGGACCCCGCCCGAGGGCCGGTTCGACCAGGTCACGAACATGGCGCGCCGGGTCCTCGGCGTCCCCGCGGCATCCCTGTCCCTGATGGACGACGACCGGTTGTGGATGAAGTCGATCCACGGGCTCGAGGTGGAGGAGGTGCCCCGGGACAAGACGGTCTGCCGGACCACCATCGCGCGGGCGTACCGCCGCCCTGACGACCCGGCGCTGGTGATCCCGGACGCCACCGCCGACCCGGAGTTCGCCGAGATCCCCGGTATCGGTGGCCCGGACGGGGTCCGGTTCTACGCCGGCTATCCGCTCTACGGCCCCACAGGTCATCCGGTGGGCACCTTCTGCGTCTATGACTTCGAGCCCCGGAACCTCGACCCGCAGCAGATCGAGGCGTTCACCGAGCTCGCCGAGTGGGCGCAACGGGAACTCGAGCGGTCCGCGGAGCTGGACCGGGCCGCGGAGATACAGACCCAGCTGCTCCCGCGCCCCCTCACCGGACTCGAGGGCTACCGGATCGCCGCCGTCTGCCTCCCGGCGTTCACCGTCGGCGGAGACTTCTTCGACCACTACAGTCGTGGAGACACCCTGATGCTCACCGTCGCCGACGTGATGGGCAAGGGGCTCGGGGCCGCGATCCTGTCCTCCTCGGTTCGCGCCTCGGTCCGGGGGGCCTCCCGGGTGCTCGACCGGTTCGGCCCCGCCGACGGCGCGCAGGACACGGGGGCAGTCACCACGCTCGCGGCCGAGCACCTCGCCGAGGACTGCGAGCTCACCTCGACCTTCGTCACGGCGCTCCTCGCCGCTATAGACTTGCCCAGCGGGACGATCCGCTACACCGATGCGGGCCACGGCCTTGCGCTGGTGCGGCGCTCCGACGGGCGGATCGAGCCCCTGGAGGAGGGCGGGCCCCCCATCGGGATCCTCCCCGGGACCACCTGGGCCTCTGATGAGGCACAGCTAGAGCCGGGCGACGTGTTGGTGATCTGCTCGGATGGTCTGCTCGATCTGTTGGACGAGGACAGCGACCCCGCCGCGGTGTGGCAGTTCGTGCAACCCTTCGCCCTTCCCGACGAGCTCACGGCTGCGACCCGCGACCTGGTGGCGGGCCGGCCCCCGCTGGACGACGTGACCGTGGTGGCCGTCCGGAGAGAGGCGGCGTGAGCACGGTCCCGGCCCCGCCGGTGCCGCGCAGCGAGTACCCCTCGCCCTACCTGCGGCTGCTCATCGTGGTGACCGTGATCGTCGGGTTGAACTACATCGTGTGGCGGTGGTTGTTCTCGGTCAACTGGGACGCCTGGTGGATCGCCGTCCCGCTGGTCCTGGCCGAGACCTACAGCCTGATCGACTCGATCCTCTTCGCCGTGACCATGTGGCGGTTGCGTCGTCGCCCCGAGCCGCCCCCGGCGCCGGAGGGGCTGAGCGTCGACGTCTTCATCACCACCTACAACGAGCCGCTCGACCTGGTGCTCGACACGGCGGCGGCCGCCAAGCGCATCCGCTACCCGCACCGCACGTGGATCCTGGACGACGGCGCCCGTCCGGAACTCCAGGCCGCCGCCGCGGAGCTGGGGGTCGACTACCTCACCCGGTCGGCCAGTTGGACCGACAAGCCACGCCACGCCAAGGCGGGAAACCTCATCAACGCACTGCTGCACACGGACGGCGAGTTCCTGCTGATCCTGGACGCGGACCAGGTCCCCGAGCCGGAGATCCTCGACCGGACCCTCGGGTACTTCACTGACGAAGGTATGGCGCTGGTCCAGACCCCGCAGTACTTCACCAACGTCCCCGAGTCCGACCCGCTGGGCAGCCAGGCACCCCTGTTCTACGGGCCCATCCAGCAGGGCAAGGACGGGTGGAACGCGGCGTTCTTCTGCGGGTCGAACGCCGTGCTCCGTCGCGAGGCGCTGATGCAGCTCGGCATCACGGGGTACGTCAAGGCCGTGGAGGACGGGGTGGATCGCGCCCTGCGGACGGCCGGCAGGGTGATCAGGCGGGCACAGCGCACGGTCCCGGCGGACCAGCCCGAGGTGGGGGAGGCGCTCGGAACCGTCCGGCGGGCCGTGCGCACCGCCCGCGCCGAACTCAGGGCGGGTGGGTCTCTCGCGGAGATCACCTACGGGTTCCAGCAGACGGTGGACGCGGCCGCGCGCACCGTGGTGGACGCCGACATGGGCGCGATCCGGTCGGACCTCGAGGCGATCGCCGCGCTGGACGAGCACGGGGCGGACGCGATAGTGCTCGACGACCTGGTGCTCGACCAGCTCGCCGACCGCGAGTGGTCGCCGCTGGGAGCGGTCGAGTCGGTCCGCGCGCTGATCCGCGCCGTGGACATCGACCGGGCCGACGAGGCGGAACCCACCCAGGCGCTGGCGACCATCTCGGTCACCGAGGACATGGCCACCGCGATGCGTCTGCACGCTGCGGGATGGCGGACCGCCTACCACCACGAGGTGCTGGCCTATGGTCTGGCGCCCGAGGACCCCAAGACGATGCTCACCCAGCGACTGCGGTGGGCACAGGGCACGATCCAGGTGATGCTGCGCGAGAACCCCCTGGTGCAGCGGGGTCTGACGCTGGCCCAGCGGTTGATGTACTGGTCCACGATGTGGAGCTACCTCTCGGGCTTCGCGGCACTGGCATACTTCGCCGCCCCGGTCATCTACCTGACCTTCGGCGTGCTGCCCGTCCAGGCGTGGAGCGTGGACTTCTTCGCGCGACTCATCCCGTTCCTCGTTCTGAGCCAGCTGCTGTTCTTCATCGCCGGCCGGGGCACCCCGACCTGGCGGGGACAGCAGTACAGCCTCGCCCTCTTCCCCGTGTGGATCGCGGCCTGTTGGACCGCCGCGCGCAACGTCTACTTCGGTAAACCCCTCGACTTCGCGGTCACCCCCAAGACCCGCCAGGGGGAGGACGCGACGCCGTGGTACCTCTTCCGGCCGCAACTCATCGTCATGGCGTTCCTGGTGGTGGCGGCCGTCATCGGGGTGGTGCGGCTGTACCTGGGGGCGATCTCCGTCCTCGGCGTCACGGCGAACCTCGTCTGGGTGGTGTTCGACCTGTTGATTCTCTCGGTGGTCTTCCGGGCCGCTCGCTACCGTGGACCCGACAGAGAAGGAGCGACATGACCGCCTACGACATCCGGGAGGCCGGCACCGCAGTGGTGGTTCAGCCGACCGGTCGACTGAACATGGTGGCCGCCCCCGGCCTCCGCGACCAGCTCCGTGAGCTGGTCGACGGCGGGTCGCGCCGGGTGGTGGTGGACCTCAGCGCCACCGAGTTCATCGACTCCTCGGGACTCGGGGCGTTGATATCCGGACTCAAAGCCGCCAGGCAAGCCGGGGGCGACCTTCGTATCGCGGCCCCGAACGCACAGGTCACGAGCGTGTTGAAGCTCACCCGGCTCGACCGGGTTCTGACAGCGCACGAGTCGGCGGACTCCGCCTTCGATGGCGGCTGACCAGCGTCGGGAGCTGACCCTCACCACGGGTGAGGGCACGCTCGACAGGATCCTCGATCTGATCGGGGAGACGCTCTCGGCCGGTGAGGTCGAGGAGGAGGTGCGGTTGCGGTTCGAGATCTCCGTGGCGGAGATCGGGGCGAACATCATCGAGCACGCGGCCGACGGCGGCCCGGTGCACCTGGACCTCGTACTGGAGGTGACGCCGGACCGCCTCGAGGCGCGCTTCACCGACGACGGCAGCCCCGCCCGGGTGGACCTGCGTGCCGTGCAGATGCCGGACGTCTTCGCCGCCCGGGGCCGGGGGCTGGCGATCGCGGTGGAGGCGCTCGATGAACTCGAGTACCGCCGGCGCGGGGGAGAGAACGTCTGGCGGCTGGCCTGTCACCGCGAGCGGGAGGCGGGGCAGTCGGAGGACGACGACGAGGTCAGCGGCCCCGGCCGGTGACCATTCCGACGAGTCCGCGCACCGCGCCGAGGGCCATGTCGGACTTGGAGAAGTAGTCCTGCCAGCCGCACACGAGGCCGTCGCGGACCTCGAGTCGCCCGCACACCCAGAACCCGCAGCGGAATCGCCCGACCCCCAGGTAGTCGGTGCGTTCGGTGAGCACGATCGTCGGGGAGCCGGGGGTGGTGGGGTCGGCGGGGGCGCCCACGGCG
>NZ_JADDKI010000285.1:0-4580 GCF_015356725.1 Dietzia sp. SYD-A1 | reverse complement strand
CGCCGCCACCGCCCCGCCCAGCGAAGCGACGGGTAGCGCGGACTCCGAGCCGGACCTGTTCAGCCTCGCGGATCCGGCGCCTACCGAGTCTCCGTCCGCACCGCGTGCACCGTCGTCGACGACCCCGCATGCCGCATCCGGCGAGTCGGCCGTCGACCTCGTGGTCGAGCTCGAGCAGTCTCTACTCAGCGATGCCGTCCGAGCCGATCGACGCCGACTCGAGACGCTCCTGGACCCCTCGTGGAGACACGTGTGCGCCCGCGGAGAGGTGTGGTCACGCGAGGACAGGCTCGCCGCCTCCGGATCACCCGATCAGACCTCCGCAGAACGGACGATGGAGATCATCGAGGCGCGGGAGCTGACCTCGGACACGGTCCTGCTCGTGTGGCGGGAGCATATGGGTGGGAGCTCGATCCTGCGCAGCTCGGTGTGGGTCCGCTCACAGGACTCCTGGCGGCAAGCCTTTCAGCAGGGGACCGCCGAGTCCTGAGCGCTTCCGCACACGCAACGGCGCCCCTCTCCACGTCTGGAGAGGGGCGCCGCCAGTCGAGCGTGGGCTTGCGGCCTACAGGCCACCCAGCAGCAGGTGGAGCAGATCCCCCACGATTCCGATCAAACCGGCGACTAGACCCATGATTCGACTCCCTACAGGTGATGTGTTGCCCGGCGGGATCCTCTCCCCGTCGAGCTGACAGCGACTCTAAAGTTGTAAAGTAACCGAGGTGTTTCCGAGGACGCTCAGGCCTGTGAACACGCGTTTCGTTGTCGTAAAGCTACATCTGTATAGAAGTTTCTT
Organism: Dietzia sp. SYD-A1; assembly: GCF_015356725.1. Classification (NCBI taxonomy): domain Bacteria; kingdom Bacillati; phylum Actinomycetota; class Actinomycetes; order Mycobacteriales; family Dietziaceae; genus Dietzia; species Dietzia sp. SYD-A1. The sequence goes on along the minus strand of NZ_JADDKI010000285.1, from coordinate 3,784 downwards.
CACTAAGCTGGAGCAGATGGTCGGCGGTTCACCCGCGTCGCGGGGCCGTGAAACCGACCGTCTGATACACCTGCGAGAGCACCGGGCCCGCGACGGCTCTCGCCCGGTCCGCGCCGTCTGCGAGGATCTGCTCGAGTTGAGCCCTGTCCGACATATACTCGTCGAACCGACCGCGCAGCGGGGTGACGAATGACTCGAGCGCGTCGGCGGTGTCGGTCTTGAGCGCACCGTACCCCGCCCCCGAGGTCTGGTAGTCCGCCACGAGCTCGGCCACCGTCCGCCCCGTGAACGCCGACTGGATGGTCAGGAGGTTGGAGACGCCCGGCTTCATCTCACGGTCGAATCGGATGTCGCCGTCGGAGTCGGTCACCGCGCTGCGGATGCGCTTGGCGGAGACCTTGGGGTCGTCGAGAAGGTTGACGATCCCCTTGGGGTTCTCCCCCGACTTGCTCATCTTGGCCGTGGGGTCCTGCAGATCGTAGATCTTGGCCGAGCCCTCGAGGATCTTGCCCTCGGGAACCACGAAGGTCTTCTTGAATCGGGAGTTGAACCGCATCGCCAGGTCGCGGGTCAGCTCGAGATGCTGCCGCTGGTCCTCCCCCACCGGGACGAGGTGCGGGCGGTAGAGCAGGATGTCGGCGGCCATGAGCACCGGGTAGGTGAACAACCCCACGGTCGTCCCGTCCGTGCCGTGTTTGGACGACTTGTCCTTGAACTGTGTCATCCGCGCGGCCTCGCCGTACCCGGTGATGCACCCCAGCACCCAGGCGAGCTCGGCGTGTTCGGGCACATGCGACTGCACGAACAACACCGAGCGGGCGGGATCCACCCCCAGGGCGAGCAACTGCGCGCACCCGCGGTAGACCCGCTCCCGCAGCTCCTTAGGATCCTGCTTGACCGTGATCGCGTGCAGGTCCGGGATGAAGTAGTACGCGTCGTACTCGTCCTGGAGCTCGACCCACTGCCGCACGGCACCCAGGTAGTTGCCGAGGTGGTACGAGTCGGCGGTCGGCTGGATGCCGGACAGGACGCGCTGGCGCTTCGCGGGGACTCCCGTCTCGGACGGCCCTGTCGTGGGCGCGGGAGATGAGGTCGAGGACTGCTCAGACATGGCATCCATCTTCCCACGGAAGACCCCGGCGCCCCGTCACACCCTCATCAGCCCGTGTGCTGGTCCGACTCCGGCGGGGGGAACCCGCCCGTGGCGACAGGCCCCCAGTCTTCGATCGTCACCCGGATGAGGCATTTGCCCTGCCGCACCATGGCCGCGCGGTACTCGTCCCAGTCGTCGTGCTCGCCGGCGACGCTGCGGAAGTACTCGACCAGCGGCTCGACGGCCTCGGGCAGGTCCACGATCTCCGCGGTGCCGTCGAGGTGGACGTACGGGCCGTCGAACCCGTCGGACAAAACGCACACGCTCACGGCCGGGTCGCGGCGGATGTTGCCCACCTTCGCCCGCTGCGGGTAGGTGGCCACGACGAGTCTGCCCTCGGAGTCGACGCCGCAGGTCACGGGCGAGGACTGCAGCCCGCCGGAGGACCTATGGGTGATGAGGACGGCGCGGTGCCGGGGGCGGAGGAACTCGTCGAGCCCGGCCCGGTCAGGGCGGTCTGCGGTGGCGTACTTCGGCATGAGCCGAGGCTACGGGGCCGCCCGATCAGCAGCATCCGCGACCGAGGGCCGGCCCGCCATCGTCACCGTCGTCGTCGTCACTCGTAGACGACGGTCACCGGCGCGTGGTCGGACCACCGCCTGTCGTAGGCGCTCGCGCGATCCACCCGGTCGGCCACGGCGCGCTCGACCAGCCCGTCGGTCACCACGTGGTAGTCGATGCGCCAGCCCGCGTCGTTGTCGAAGGCCTTGCCCCGTTGGCTCCACCAGGAGTACGGGCCGATCTCGTCGGGGCGGCGATGGCGGACGATGTCCGTCCACCCGCTGCCGTCGGCGAACAGCTCGGACATCCACTCGCGCTCGTGGGGCAGGAAGCCGGAGCTCTTGTGGTTGCCCTTGTGGTTCTTCAGATCCGCCTCGCGATGGGCGATGTTCCAGTCACCGCAGACGATCATCTCGTGACCGTCCCGGGCGCCGACGACCTCCGCGCTCTCGGCCAGGTGCTCCCGGAAGCTCGCCATGAAGCGGTCCTTCTCGTCCTGCTTGGGGGTGTCGGCCGACCCCGAGGGCAGATAGAGGCTGGCCACGGTGACCGTCTCCCCGTCGACGGCGCCGGGGTACACGGCCTCGATGTAGCGACCGGACTCGTCGAACTCCGGGTCGCCGTGACCGATGCGCACCTCGGCGGGCTCGTGACGGGACAGCAGCGCCACGCCGGCCCGGCCCTTGAGCGAGGAGGCCGAGCCGACCAGATGCCACCCGGCGTCGAGGGCCGGGGCCAGGGCCTTGCGGGTCTGGTCCTCATCGGCGCGGACCTCCTGGAGCGCGACCACGTCGGCGCCGCTGCCCTCCAGCCAGGGCAGGAATCCGAGGTTGGTCTCCGACCGCTGCTTGACGGCGGCACGGATCCCGTTGACGTTGACGGTGCTGATGGTGAGGCTCACGCCGATCAGGCTACCGACCCGTCGTGACCTCGTCCCGCCCCGATCGGCGGTCGAGCGCGACCGCGCCCACGAGTATCCCGAGTCCGGCCGCCGCGAGGGTTGCTCCGGCGAGGGCGGGCGAGGTGTAGCCGAAGCCCAGCGCGATCACCACTCCCCCGAGCCACGCCCCCGACGCGTTGGCGGCGTTGAGCGCCGAGTGGTTGAGTGCGGCCGCCAGCGTCTGTCCCCGGCCCGCGTACTTCATCAGCCGGGCCTGCAGTCCGGGCACGAGTGCGGAGCCCGTCGCCCCCACGAGGAACAGACCCACCAGCGCCGTGACCGGATGATGGGCGGCCACCGCGAACAGGGCGAGGACCGCGGTCATGGCCGTGGCGATCACCACCAACCCGCGGTCGAGATCCCGGTCCGCGACCACACCGCCCACGAGGTTGCCCACCACCATGCCGAGACCGTAGACGGCGAGGACCGCCGGCATCCACGCTCGGTCGATACCGGCGACGTCGACCATCGTCCACTGGATGTAGGTGTAGACCGCGAACATGCCGCCGAAACCGACCCCGCCCACGGCGAGGGTCGCCAGGATCTGTGGGCGGGCCAGGGCGGCCAGTTCCTCGCGCGCCCTGACCTCCACCGCGCCCCGCGGTTCGGGGACGACGACGAAGATCGCCGCCACGGTCAGTGCGCCGATCACCCCGACCGCGAGGAAGGCCGCCTGCCACCCCGCGGCCTCGCCCAGTCCGGTGGCCGCGGGAACACCGATCACCGTCGCCACCGACAGCCCCAGCAGGACCAGCGACACCGCCCTCGCCTGCTTGCCCGGGCCCGCGAGCGAGGCCGCCACCAGCGAGGCCACGCCGAAGTAGGCCCCGTGCGGGATGCCGGCCAGGAAGCGTGCGGCCACCAGGACCTCCGCGGAGGGGGCGAAGGCGGCGGCGGTGTTGCCCACCGTGAACAACCCCATGAGCACCAGGAGCAGGGTGCGGCGGCGCCACCGGGAGGTCCACACGGTCAGCAGCGGTGCGCCCACGACCACACCGAGCGCGTACGCGGTGATCACGTGCCCGGCCTGGGGTTCGGTGAGCCCGAAGTCGTCCGCGATCGACCTGAGCAGACCCATCGCCGCGAACTCGGTGACGCCGATGCCGAACCCGCCGAGGGCGAGGGCGAGGATCGCGAACGACACGCGGCGTGCGGAGACGCCTCCGCCCGGATCGGGCGGGGTGCTGGAG
>NZ_JADDKI010000028.1:0-26655 GCF_015356725.1 Dietzia sp. SYD-A1 | reverse complement strand
GTCGAGCAGGGGGTCCTCGCGGTCCCGCCCCAGGTCTGGGACATCGACTCCGATTCCGCGGGTTCACTCCTCGAGACGCTCGGTGACCAGCTCGCCACCGGCCGCATGCGTGCGGTGTCACTGCCGGACCGGCTGGCCGGTCCCGTGACGATTCCCGAGGGGAGCCTCGCCGAGGATCCCACCGGCGCCCCGGACCCCGGGCTGGCCGACCCCTTCGCGGACGATCCCGCAGGGGACACCGTCGGACGGTTGACGGCGGCGCTCGCGGGAACCGGCACGCTGCGGTCCCTTGTCGACACCTCCGACCCGACCGCGGCGGAGGCGTCCGCCCACCTCTCCCCGCTGGTGGGTGACGCCCTGCGGGCGATCTCGGAGACCGGTCGGCGCGCGGGCGGCGACGGGCTCACCCTCGACACGGGAACCGGCGCGGTGGCCCGGGACCGGGGCGCGGCCCGTCTGGTCCGGCTCGGCGAGACGGTGTCCGCGTCGCTCGCGCGTGTCGATCTCCTCACCCCGGGCAGCGTGTTCACCATGGCCAGTCCCAACAGTCCGCTCATGCTGGTGACCCGCAACGCCCTGCCGTTCCCCGTCCGCGTCGACGTGACGGTCACCGCGCCCGAGGACATCACCGTCGACCCGGTCGGCCTCATCCAGATCCCGGCCGCGGGTTCCCGGACCCTCCAGGTCCCCACCCAGTCCGACTCGGAGGGCGGGGTGCGCCGCACCGTGGTCTTCTCCCTCCACGGGCCGGACGGGACGCGGCTGTCCGACCCGGTCGAACTGTCGGTCCAGTCCGGGGGGTACCCCGTGGCCCAGGGATTCGCGATCGCGGCGGCCGCGCTCGCCCTCGTCCTCGGGGGCCGCCGGTACCTGCGCTACCGTCGGGGGATCCTCGACCCCGCGGACGAAGGGCACCGACCGTGACCGACGAGCAGGGTTCCCGCGAACCCGGGCTGCGTAGACCGGACCCCGGATTGCGGGGCCGCCGCCGCGAATCGGGCAGTTGCGTCTCGACCCGCCCGGTCTCGCCGCCGCCCGTGGCCGACTCCTTCGCGCCGGACTCGGTACCCGCGGACCCCGTGGTCCCGGTCCCGGCGGCCCCGACGACCCGGGGCGGGGGGACCGGTCACACCACCCGCGACTCCTCCGATGCCTCGGTGATGCGGTCCACCGGATCGATGGCGGTGGCGAACCTCGCGAGCAGGATCACCGGTTTCGTGCGGATGATCCTCATCCTCACCATCCTCGGCCCCGCCGTCGCCTCGGCGTTCAACACCGCCAACACTCTGCCCAACATGATCACCGAACTCGTCCTGGGGTCGGTCCTCACCGCCATGTTCATGCCCCTGTTGGCCCGCGCCGCCCAGGAGGACCCGGACGGGGGGGTGTCGTTCATCAGGCGGCTGCTCACGGCCACCTCGTTGTTGGCGCTGGTCGCGACGGTCGTGGCCGTGGCATGCGCGCCGCTGCTCACCGAGCTCAACCTCGGTGACGGCGAGGTCAACACGGACCTGGCCACGGCCTTCGCGTTCCTGCTGCTGCCGCAGATATTCTTCTACGGCGTCTTCTCGGTCATGCTCGCCGTGCTCAACTACAACGGGATCTTCCGGCCGGGTGCCTGGGCCCCGGTGTGGAACAACCTCGTGGCCATCGCGACCCTCGCGCTCTTCGCGGTCGTCGGCAGTGGCATCGACCCCGCGGCACCGGTGAATCTCCTGAGCGCACCGATCCTGCTGCTCGGCCTGGGCACGACCCTCGGAGTGGTGGTCCAGGCGGCGGTCCTGCTGCCCGCGCTGCGCCGCGCCGGCGTGGTGCTGCGCCCCCAGTGGGGACTGGACCCCCGGATCCGCCAGTTCGGCGGCAACGCCCTGGCCGGGCTGGCGTACGTGTTCATCTCGCAGGTCGGTCTGGTCATGACCAACCGCATCGGTTCCGCGGCCGACGAGGCGGCCATCGCCATCTACGGCACGTACTGGCTGCTGCTGCAGGTGCCGTACGGGATCATCGGCGTGACCCTGCTGACGGCCATCAACCCGCGGTTGGCCGACAACGGCGTCGCCGGGCGCACGGACGCGGTCGTGCGGGACATCTCCCTCGGCACCAGGCTGTCCCTCTTCGGGCTCGTGCCGATCATCGCCGTCATGACGGCCTTCGGTCCCACGATCGCCACCGGCCTGTTCCGGTACGGCAACTTCGACGCCCAGAATGCCGAGATCCTGGGCCTGACACTCGCTTTCGGGGCGTTCACCCTGGTGCCGTACGCGGTGGTCCTCCTCCAGCAGCGCGTGTTCTACGCGCGCGAGGACTACTGGACCCCCACCGTCATGATCCTCGCGATCACCGTCGTCCGCGTGGTCCTGTCACTCATCGTCCCGATGGTGGCCGACGAGCGCTCCCACGTGGTGATCGGCCTCGCCCTGGCCAACGGGATCGGCTGGGTCGTGGGCGCGGTCGCCGGGTACGTCCTGCTCCGGCGCCGGCTCGGCTCCCTGCGTGGGCGCGAGACGGCGACGTCAGCGGTCTGGACGGTGGGGGCGTCGGCCGCAGGAGCTCTCGTCGCCCTCGCCGTCGACACCCTCCTGCCCATGGACGCACTGACCGACGCGGTCGGAAGCATCGGGTTCGTGGTCCGGGCCGGGCTCGCCGCGGTCATCACCCTCGTGGTCACCGGTCTGATCCTGTCCCGGTCACGCCTCCCGGAGCTGGACGCCGTCGCACCCGTCCTCCGAGGACTGGTGGGGCGTCTGAGGCGATAGTCGTGTCCCGGGACGCGCGGGCCGTACACTCGGAGCATCAGGAGCGGGCGGATAGGCAGGACGGCCGCGTCGTCGAGGAGGTCTACGGGTGGGCGATGTGAACGGTGTTCCGGGGCAGGGTTCGCCCTCGGGCCCACCGCGCCTGACCGTCGGGGGACTGGTATCGGGAGGGCGCTACCAACTCCTCGAATCGCACGGCGGAGTGGTCGGCCAGGCGTTCTGGCGCGCCCGTGACAAGCGACTCGGTCGCGATGTCGCGCTGATCTTCGTCGACCCTCTACCCGGGGAGGACCCCCCGGGCTCGGCGACGGGGGTCCTGGACCGCACGGTCGCCCTGACCCGCGTGTACTCGGACGGCCTCGCCCGGGTGCTCGACGTCATCCGCGGCCGCGCCGGGGGCATCGTGGTCTGCGAATGGATACCCGGCCGCAGCCTCGCCGCCGCTGTCGGTGACCCGGACCCCGATTCCGCCGTGGCCGCGATGTGGGGGCTGGCCGACGCCGCCACCCGTGCGGCCCAGAATGGCCTGATCCTGGGATTGGACTCACCGGACCGCATCCGCGTCACCGAGGACGGGCGCGCCCTGCTGGCGTTCCCCGGCGTCCCCGGCGACAGTGACGCCAGGAGCGACGTCCGGGGCCTGGGGCGGGTCCTGTACGCGCTTCTGACCGGTCGGTGGCCCGGGCCCCTGCCGGCGGGATCCGAGGTCCACGAGCCCCTTGACGGGCGTCCCCCCGCCGCCCCTCTTGACGACGACGACGAGCCGATCGATCCCGCCGTCGTCGGTGCCGGCGTCCCGCCCGACTCCGCGGTCCTGGCCATGCGGTCCCTCGACGGATCGTCGGTGAGTTCGGCCGCCACCGTGCGGTCGATGATCTCCGATCGCGTCGGTGTGGTCGACCGGCCGGGGAGCGGCGCGCGGGGGGGCACTCCGCGCCCGCAGACCACGCACCTGCCGACCACCGGCGGACCGGGGTCGGACGGGACTCACCCGCACGGGCATTACGCGGGCGGGTCCTACGCGGGCGCGTCTCACATGGACGGGGACGACACCGCGCGGGAGGGCGAGGCCTACTCGCCGCCCGACGAGGCGACCCTGACACGTCGCTGGCGCATCATGGCCGGCACGGGGGCCGTGGCCGTGGTGGTGATCGCACTGTTGTCCGCCTGGATGCTCGGCGCGCTCGCCGGTGGCGGTGACGACACGCCACTGTCCCAGCAACTCGACGCGATCGAACGCGCCGCCCAGGAGAGCAGGTCGGCGGCGACCGAACAGCCGACCCCGGACGGCTCGGAAACGGGGGAGGCCGAGCCCACCCGGGCGGCGCCCACCACACCCGTCAGGGTCCTGGATGTCACGTCGTGGCAGCCCGCCGGGTCACCCGGCGTCGCCGAGAACTCCTCGAGTGCCCCGAACGTCGTCGACGGTGACAGGTCGACCTCGTGGTCCACCGACACCTACCGCAACCAACTCGGTGACGGCGGAGCCGCCTACAAGCCCGGGGTGGGGCTCCTGCTGACCCTCGACGGCGAGCAGGAGACCCGCCGCGTGGTGGTGCACTCGGCGGACGACGGGGTGGAGTTCGAGGTACGGATCGCCGAGAGCTCCTCGCCGGACTCACTCGACGACACGACCCTGCTCGGTGAGGGGACCATCCGGGATGGGTCGGGCACCGTGACGATCGACGATCCCGAGGACGCGGAGTATCTGATCGTGTGGTTCACCAGACTCGGAACCTCCGGGCCCGAGTCGTTCAGCGCGTCCATCAGCGAGGTACAACTCACCCGGTGAGCCCCCGCGGCCACCTCGTCCGGGGGCCGCCGACCTCGCCGCCGTCGCCGAGGTGGCAGCCCCACCGGGGCACGCTCCGCGTTAACGTGAGCGCCGTGAACACCAGTGCCGTCGACGACTTCTCCGCGGTCACGGGACGCCCCATCACCACGGCCGGGTCCCCGCTCACCGATGTCGAGCTCCTCGATGCACACGTCGCCGGGGACCCTGACGCCTTCTCCGCCCTGGTCCGGCGCCACTACGACTACCTGTGGCGGCTGGCCATCCGGACCTCCTTCAACCGCGAGGACGCCGCCGAGGCGCTGCAGGACGCGCTCGTCTCGGCTTACCGGAAGGCGGACACCTTCCGCCACGCCTGTCCCGTCCAGGGCTGGCTCTACCGCATCGTGGTCAACGCCTGCCTCGACAAGATGCGGGCCCAGCGCCTGCGCACCCACTCCGAGCTGACACCCAGACTGCACGAGGAGATCTCACTTCGAGATCACTTCTACCAGGATCCCGCTTACGCGATCATCGTCGCCGAGGCGCTGGCGGAGCTGCCGCCCGACCAGCGTGATGCGGTCGTCGTCGTCGACATGCTCCGCTGCTCGGTGGCCGAGGCCTGCCACCTGCTCAACACCCGCCCCGGCACCATCAAGAGCCGGTGTTCGCGGGGGAGGGCGAAGCTCAGCGTGCTCCTCGAAGGGGTCACCCTCACCGGTTGAGGGAACAACACGGACCCGCAGGGTGTTGTCGCCATAGTAGATCCGGTTCAACCGCCCACCCGCCAAGGAGCCCGAAAAACCCATGAGCGACACCCTCCACGACGTCATCATCGTCGGATCCGGCCCGGCCGGGTACACGGCCGCCATCTACTCCGCCCGGGCCGAGCTCGCCCCTGTGGTGTTCGAGGGTTCGCAGTTCGGCGGCGCGCTCATGACCACCACGGAGGTCGAGAACTTCCCGGGCTTCGCGGAGGGCATGATGGGCCCCGACCTGATGATGCAGATGCGGGAGCAGGCGGAACGTTTCGGCGCGGACCTCCGCATGGAGGACGTGACGTCGATGGACCTGGCCGGCGAGGTCAAGATCGTCCGGGTGGGCCAGGAGGAGCACCGGGCTCGCGCGGTGATCCTCGCGATGGGCGCAGCCGCACGCTACCTCGGCGTCCCCGGGGAACAGGAGTACCTCGGGCGCGGCGTGAGTTCGTGCGCGACCTGCGACGGATTCTTCTTCCGCGACAAGCCGATCGTCGTCGTGGGTGGTGGCGACTCCGCTATGGAGGAGGCGACCTTCCTCACCAAGTTCGGCTCATCCGTGACCGTCGTCCACCGACGGGAGGAGTTCCGCGCCTCCAAGATCATGCTCGAGCGGGCGAAGGAGAACGAGAAGATCTCGTTCGTCCTCAACACCACGGTCGACGAGGTCCTCTCCGGCGCCAGCGGAACCGTCGAGCGCCTGCGTCTGCGCAACACCGTCACCGGCGAGACCAGCGAACTCGAGACCGCGGCGATGTTCGTCGCGATCGGCCACGACCCGAGGTCCGAGTTGGTCCGGGACCAGGTGGAGGTCGATGAGGACGGCTACGTGCTTACAGGGCAGACCACCGCGACCTCGATCCCGGGTGTGTTCGCCTGCGGCGACCTGGTGGACCACCGCTACCGGCAGGCCATCACCGCTGCCGGTTCGGGGTGCGCCGCCTCGATCGACTCTGAACGTTGGCTCGCCGAGCAGGCCTGACACCCAGCGCCGGCGTTCCGGACCCCTGAGACCGCGTCCCCCGGATCCGTACACCTCACCCCGAAAGGACCCACCACAATGGCCGTGAACACCCCGAACATCATCGACGTGACCGAGGACGACTTCGCCGAGTCCGTCCTCGCCGCCAGCGGGTCCAAGCCCGTGCTGGTGGACTTCTGGGCCACGTGGTGCCGTCCCTGCACGATGATGGCCCCGGTTCTCGACGAACTCGCCGGTGCGGAGTCCGACAAGCTGACGGTCGCCAAGGTCGACGTGGAGACCAACCAGGAGCTCGCCGCCGAGTACCAGATCACCGCCATCCCGGCGATGCTGCTGTTCTCCGAGGGAAAGCCGGTCAAGCGCATCACCGGCGCCAAGTCGAAGTCCGCGCTGCGCACCGAACTCGGCGACGTGCTCTAGCCGCCGCCCCGCTCGGGTGCGTGCCGGGCACGTCCGCGCCTGAGGCGGTAAGTTCATCCGGGTACCCAGTCGAGTGGAGCGGAGGAGAACCATGGCGTGGCGACGCGGTGACCGTGGGCCCGAGGTGGCCTCGATCCGGGCGACCCTCGCGGGTATGGGCCTGCTGCACAACATCGATTCCGTCGGGCTCACCGAGCCGGAGACGGGTTCGGTCCTCGCCCGGACCGATGCCGTCTTCGACGCCGATCTGGAGACCGCCGTGCTGGCGTTCCAGCAAGCCCGTGGACTGATCTCTGACGGCATCGTGGGCCCGTCGACCCAGGCGGCGCTCCGCGACGCCACCTACGTTCTGGGGACCCGCGACCTCAGTTACATCGTCTCCAAGCCCATGGCCGGGGACGACGTCGCGCAGTTCCAGCGACGGCTCGGTGAGCTCGGCTTCTACGCGGGACTGGTCGACGGGACCTTCGGGCCTCTCACCCACGCCGCCGCGACCGATTTTCAGAGGGACTGCGGTCTTCACCCCGACGGCGTCGTGGGCGCGGAGACCCTTGACACCCTGAGCAAGTTCTCGACGCTGTTCAAGGGTGGCGACGTCTCGTCGCTGGTCGAACGAGAGCGCGCGCGGACCTCCGGCCCGATGCTCGCCGGCAAGCGTATCGTGCTGGATCCCGGGCCCAGCGGGTCGGAGAACCCGATCCGCATCGACACCCCGCTCGGAACGATCACGGATGCCGAACTGTTGTGGGACATCACCCGCCGGCTCTCTGAGCGGATGAACCAGGCCGGCGTCGAGGTCTTCCTCTCGCGACCCGAGGCCATGATCCCGACGGACCCGGAACGGGCCGAGATCGCCAACGCGTTCAACGCCGATCTCATGATCTCTCTCCGGCTGGACCGGCATCCCAACCCGGTCGGCAACGGGATCGCCACGTTCTACTTCGGCAACTCCCTGGGAGCCGAGTCGATGCTCGGGGAAGCTCTGTCCGGCTTCATCCAGCGGGAGATCGTCAGTCGTACCGACCTCCGTGACTGTCGCACCCACGGGCGGAGTTGGCCGCTTCTCCGGATGACGCGGATGCCCTCCATCCAGATCGTCCTGGGGTACGCCCACAATCCCGGTGATCTGTCCATCCTCGGGGACCGTGCGGCCCAGGACACCATCGTCGACTCGATCCTGGTCGGGGTGAAGCGTCTCTACCTCCTCGACGAGGACGATCACCCCACGGGTTCCATGTCCGTCAACGAGCTGATCGACTACGAGCAGCGTCAGCGGGACTGACGGCGCGCCCGTGGGGCCTGAGGGGCCGCGAGCGGGATGTCCTCACCGTGCCGCGCGGTCGCCCCGGACAACACCCGCAGAGTCCTGGTGGCGAATCCCCGCTCGGCGAAGAGCTGATCGAGCGCTCTCTCCACGTCGGCCTTCCAGAGGTGATCGCTCTCGATGTCGAGGCGGAGTCGAGGATGGGTCTCGTGCTCGGCCACCACGGTGAAACCATGCTCGACGAGGAAGCCGGTCGGCGCGATGCACGACTCGGAACCGCACATGTCACGTGACAATACGTCCCCGGTATCCGAGGCCGAGATCCCGAATGCCTCGATCGCCTTGATGCCGCGTCGGCGAAGGTCGGACACCACCGCGTCGAGCAGCGAGGTGGGAGCACCGCCCGGCGCACCATCTTCGATACTCATCCCCGCCAGCAGGATGGCGTCCGAGCCCACCGGTGACGTCGGGAAGCATGCTGCACGAGGAACCATGGCCGGCGGCGCATAGAACGCAGCGCCGGTCGCGCGGTCACCCTCACGCGCGACCTGACCGCACACTCCCCATTCCAGGGAGACGTGCGAGATCCAGGCCTCCTTCTCGAACTCCGGATCTCCCGGCTGATCGTCGCTGTGCTGCCCATCGGTCTGCCAGTACACGCACCTGCGAGCACGCGGTCCCAACTGGTCCACGGCCGAGAGGTCGAGTGGTCGGATCGAGTTCATCGTGACGGACCGGGCGACCCGCCCTCGAGCAGCGTCAGGACCCGGTGGAGATCGTCGGCGTCCCCCACATCTATGGTGATCCGTCCCTTACGCCGGCCCATCGTGACGGACACCGAGGTCTCGAAGCGGTCGGACAGTCTGCCCGCGACCGCCTCCAGCTCGGGGTTCCGGCGTCGGCCCTGACGAGTGGGGGAGGTAGTCGGGGCGGGGCCGTTCCCCTCTCTGTTCAGCAGCGTGACGATCTCCTCAGTCGCCCGGACCGACAAGCCCTCCGCCACGATCCGCGCCGCGAGTTCGTCCTGGGCCGACACCCCGGCTTCCACTCCGAGGAGTGCCCTCGCATGTCCCGCCGACAAGACGCCCGCGGCCACTCTGCGCTGGACTGCGGTCGGCAACTGAAGGAGGCGAATGCTGTTGGTGATGGCCGGTCGGGATCGACCGATCCGGTTCGCGAGTTCGGCCTGGGTGACGTCGAACTCCTCGAGCAGTTGCTGATATGCCGCCGCCTCCTCGAGGGGATTGAGCTGGACCCGATGGATGTTCTCCAGAAGTGCGTCCCGGAGCAGGTCTTCGTCGTCGGTCTGCCGGACGATCGCCGGAACGGTCTGGAGCTCCGCCCGCTGGCTCGCCCTCCACCGCCTTTCACCCATGATGAGCTGATAACGATCGGCCGCGATCTCGCGGACGACGATCGGCTGGAGGAGCCCGAACTCCTTGACCGAGTGTGCCAGCTCGGCCAGTGCCTCCTCGTCGAAGTGAGTCCGCGGCTGTCTGGGGTTGGGTTCGATCGCGGAGGGGGCGATCTCACGGTAGACCGCCCCCGGATCCACCAAGTCGTCGGTTTCACGTGAAACCGTGGTGTCGTCGGCATTCTGGGCGGCCGGTCGTTCACCCGAGCCCGCAGGGGATGCCGTGGCGGACGGGGCGGGGCCTGACCCTGTCGACCGCGGTTTCGGGGGAGTGGTCCTGGGCCCACCGCTGCGCGGCCCGAGGATCACGTCTGCCGCGTCGCTACCCAACCGCGGACCTTCGTCCGGTCCGGTGGGGATCAACGCCGCCAGCCCACGACCGAGCCCGCCCCTCCGTTGCTGACTCATCGCGTGCCCTCCGTACCGGTCGATGCCCGGGTGGCCTCACCATGTGACGCCACCCGATCACTGCGCTCGTTCAGCTCTTTCGCCGCATCCAGGTACGCCAGCGCCCCTCGGGATCCCGCGTCGTACTGGAGTATCGTCATCCCGTACCCGGGCGCCTCAGACACCTTGACGCTGCGTGGGATCACAGTCCGCAGGACGGCGGCGCCGAAATGGTTCCTGACCTCTCCCGCGACCTGTTCGGCGAGCTTGGTGCGTCCGTCATACATCGTCAGCATGATGGTGGAGATCCGGAGTTCCCGGTTGAGGTGCTGCTGGATCAGTTCCACGTTGCGCAGCAGCTGGCCGACACCCTCGAGAGCGTAGTACTCGCACTGGATCGGGATGAGGACCTCACTGGCGGCCACCATGGCGTTCACGGTGAGCAGCCCCAGAGAGGGCGGACAGTCGAGGAAGACGTAGTCGATACCCAAGGACACCAGGTCGTCCATGTTGAGGACCTCGGCGAGCCGGCGTTCCCGGTGTTCCAGCCCGACCAACTCGATCTCCGAACCCGCCAGATCGATCGTCGCCGGGATACAGAACAGCCGCTCAGCGTGCGGGCTGCGCTGCATGAGATCCTCCACAGCGCTCTCCCACATCAGAAGCTCATAGCTCGACGGCGTCCCCTCCCGGTGGTCCACTCCGAGTGCGGTGCTGGCGTTTCCCTGCGGGTCCATGTCGATCACCAGGACCCCGAGTCCACCGAGCGCGAGAGACGCCGCGAGATTGACTGTCGAGGTGGTCTTTCCCACGCCGCCCTTCTGGTTGGCGATGGTGATGATCCGGGGATGGGATGGCCTGGACAGCGGGGGAGAGTCCCCGTGCAGAAGCTCGTTCGCCTGCCGCGCGGCGGCGAAGATCGGCGTCTCGTGTTCGGACATCCGTCACCTTTCAACTACGTGTGAGGGCAAGTGGGGCCCAGAGGTCTTCACGGCGTATGGGCGCGTTGTCAGTGTTTCACGTGAAACCGACATCCACCCCCGCGAGCCATGCAGTCACCGCCCGCCACGAGAACCACGCACGCGGGAGCGACTGCCACGGCTACCCACTCTAGTCGTGAGGGTAGCGATGACCAGCCTCGTCTCCTCGGCATCCGGCGCGGATACGATCTCGACCTCCACGTCGTCGAACCCGAGTCGCCGGAGCGCATGCCGGTCCCTCTCCACCTCGTCGGCAGCGGACGCCCCCTTCAACGCCACCATCCTCCCACCCGATCGGAGCAACGGCGCAGACCACCCGGCGAGCTTGGCCAGCGGGGCCACGGCGCGGGAGGTCACCACGTCTGCTCCGCCCACCTCGGCGACGACGGACTTCTCCTCGGCTCGTCCCCGGACGACCTGGACGTCTATCCCGAGATCGTCGACCACCTCCTGGAGGAACGTGGACCGACGGAGCAGCGGTTCGACCAGGGTCACACGGAGGTCCGGACGAGCGAGAGCCAGGGGGATACCAGGAAGTCCGGCCCCGCTCCCGATGTCCACCACTGTCTCGCCGTCGGCCAGCGCAGCGGCGGCGGCCGCGCTGTTGAGGACGTGCCGGTCCCACAGACGTGGGCGTTCGCGGGGCCCCATCAATCCTCGCTCCAGGCCCGCGGTCGCCAGGAACCGGACATACTTCTCGGCGAGCTCGAGGCGGTCACCGAAGACCGACTCCGCCCCTTCCGGCACCCCGGCAGCATCCTCCGCCACAAGAGAGGGCGGGGTCTCCTCCGAGACCTCGCCCGGGGGATCTGTCACACGATCACCTCGCTCGCCGTCACGTGTCGTTTCTCCGGCAGTGTCCCTATTCATCTTCCCCACATCCGTATTCGGCAGATGGACCGACCGGTTTCACGTGAAACCACGTCGGAATACCACACGTGTAAGACGTCGCCGCTCCCGGTCGCCGCCCGCGCACGACACAGGGGCGCGGGCTGCGCGCCCACGCCCCTGCACATCCCGCCGAGCCACCTCCCGCGGACCCACGGCCTCAAACGAGAAGTCACTCCGGCAACACAATGACCCTTCGATTCGGCTCGGCGCCCGTCGAGTCCGACGACACGCCGTCGATCTCCGCGATCGCGTCGTGGATGATCTTCCGCTCGAACGGCGTCATCGGTTCGAGTTCCTCGGACTCCCCCGTCTCGAGAACCCGTTGCGCAGCCACCCGGCCGGCCTCCGTCAGTGCCTCCCGCTTGGCGGCCCGCCATCCCGAGATGTCCAACATCAACCGACTTCGATCGCCCAACTCCTGCTGGACGGCCAACCTGGTCAGCTCCTGGACCGCGTCCAGAACCGAGCCGTCCGATCCCACGAGGAGATCGAGGTCCTCGCCGCCGTCAATGCTCACGACCGCGCGGTCACCCTCGACGTCGAGATCGATGTCCCCGTCGAAATCCAAGATGTCCAAGAGCTGTTCGAGGTAATCGCCGGCCACCTCGCCCTCCTCGACAAGACGCTCCTCCGACACCTCGATGTTCTTCTTCGACATGGATCCGCCTCCGTCATCACCGCCGATCGCCGGTCCCGTCGTGGCCGGCGAGTAACTCTCCCAAGTATGGGACAAGGTCCCCGATCGCGGAGAATCGGGGACCTTGTCGGCCGTCTCACTGACCCGGGGTCAGCGCTTGCGTTTCTTCTTCTTGCCCTTGCCGCCTCCGCCGCCACCCTTCTGGGCGGGGCGGGTGCGTTGGCCGCCGGGTCGTTGAGGTCTCTGACCCGGCCTCGGGGCGGAGCCGGGAGCCGACTCGGGAGCATCGCCGACGACCGCCGGGGCCGCTGTCGTACCGTCGTCGTCCGGCGAAGCGACGCCAGTGGCCGCTGCCTGTGGCGCCACGGCGGTACCCGCCGCGGACCCCCGTCCCCTCTTCGGATTGACGGGCTTCACCCCGACCCTGGGCGCGAGGGACTTCTGCTCCTCACGGCGCTTGAGGGCGGCGGCGTCATCCTCCTTGGCCATCTTCTCGAAGAGGTAGTACTGCTGACCGAGGGTCCACAGGTTGTTGGTGACCATGTAGACGAGGATGGCCAGCGGCCAGAACGCACCGGTGACCAGGATGCCGATGGGGAAGGCCCACAGCATCAACTGGTTCATGATCTTGGCCTGCGGGTTCGCCGCGGCCTCAGGGGACTGGCGCGAGAGCGAGATCCTCGCGTTGAGGTGGGTCGTGACCGCCGAGATGATCATCAGCGGGATGGCGACGACGATGATGTTCCACCGCTGGAAATCCAGCGCCGCGCCGGGATCGACGAACGCCTGGAACTGCTCGACGGGCTGGGAGATGAACGAGGACAGGGGAGAGCCGAACAACCGGGCGTCGAGGAAGCTCTGGACCTCGTCCGCATTGAAGACGTAGTTGCCGGTGTTCCGCGTCTCCTCCGCGGTCATCCCCAAGGCGCCGAAGTTGTTCCCCATCCGGTTGAAGGACCGCAGGACGTGGAACAGACCGAGGAACACCGGGATCTGGATGAACATCGGCAGGCATCCCAGAACGGGGTTGAACCCCTCGGCCTTCTGCAGCTTCCGTGTTTCGGTCGCCAGCTTCTCCCGGTCGTTCTTGTACCGTTTCTGCAGCTCCTTCATCCGCGGCTGCATCTCCTGCATCTTCCGCGAGAAACGGATCTGCTTGGCCGCCGGCCAGAACAGCAGGATGCGGAGGGTCACCACCAAGAAGATCACGGAGAGTGCCCAGATGGCGCCGTTGGAATCCGGTGCCTCCACCCAGGGGAGGAACCCCCCGAGGAACGCGAAGATCTTGTGCCAGAACCAGAGGATCCCGGAGATCGGGTAGTAGACCAGAGGGTCGGTGATGAACGACATCGGTGGTGGAGTCCTAGCTTCGTTCGGGATTGTCGGGATGCTGGTGGCCCCCGGAATGGTCAGGGGCGCGGGGTTCGGGGACCGGATCCCAACCGCCGGGAGTCCACGGTCCGCACCGCAGCAGACGCCACACCGCGAGCCACGTCCCGTACCACGCGCCGTGCACTCGAACCGCCTCGACAGCGTAGTTGCTGCAGGTGGGTTCGAACCTGCAGCTCGGCGGGGTCAGCGGCGAGATGCCCTTCTGATAGAAGTCGAGCAACCACAGCAGTATCCGGGCGACGGGGCCCTGTCGGCTCTCGGTCATCGCCCTGCCTCCCGGGCCCGCGACACGGCGGAGGTGAGACCGGTCCGCATGTCGCGGAGTAGATCGGCGTGGGAGGCCGAGGCGGCAGCCGGATTGGCCCGGACCACAACCAGGAGATCGGAATCGAGCCCGGGGAGGACTTCCGATGCGATGTGACGAAGCCGCCGGCTGACACGGTGGCGGGTCACCGAGTCCCCGACGGCTTTACTGACGACCAGGCCGAAACGAGGTCCGCCCACGCGGACATCGGAGGAGTCCACGTGGGCGTGTACGACCATGGTCCGGCGGCCCTTCCTGGCACCCCTTCGCACCACCGCCGCGAAATCAGCGGACCGGTGGAGCCGATGGGTCCTGGGAAGCACACGCCACCCCGACCCGGATCAGGCCGTCAACGAGGCGCGGCCCTTGCGGCGACGGGCGCCGACGATGCCGCGGCCGGCGCGGGTGCGCATCCGGAGCCGGAATCCGTGCACCTTGGCACGACGACGATTGTTCGGCTGGAAAGTCCGCTTGCCCTTGGCCATGGCTGGCTCCTCACGTGAAGTAGGCGCCTCGTGTGCGCCCGATCCGGTTCCTGATGACGTCGAAACACCGCTGTCGGGCGGTACCGCGACGCGACGCGCGCCCCTCAGGCGCGCGACAGACCGTTCAAGATTACGCGCATGACGGCGTGCCCACCAAACCGCTCGAAACCACAGGCACCATCCGTACCATCTCGCTGGCCACCGCAACACGCCGGGACCGTCGGTGCTTGACATCCGCCCTCCAGTTGATCTTGAGGGTTGCCCACGAGTTCACGGTGTTGTTACCGTCATTCATCATCGAGCCCCACGGGGGCCGCCTAACGTCACGACAATGCAGAACGACCACGCAGAACCCACGTAGAACGACGACGCACGAGATCCCACCTTCGCACCACCCAGTCTGAACCCGTCAAACGGGGGCGGTCTGTCTTCCACATCTGTGGACAACCGTGTGGATACCTCAGTAGACCTGGGTCGGAGCCTGTGGATAGAGTGTGGTGCCCGGTCGGGTCAGATCGCCCGGTGCCCCGCAACCGCTTCCCATCGACGAGAGGAGACCGCACACCGTGTCTCCCGATCTCGAACACGTGTGGAGCGCGGTTCTCGACAAACTGACCGACCCCTCTCTGGCGAGCGACGACAACCCGGCTCTGTCCCGCCAGCAACAGGCCTGGCTACGCCTCGTCCAACCCATCGCCGTGGTCAACGGATTCGCGATGCTCGCCGCCCCGTCGGCGTTCGCGAGGGACAACATCGAATCGATCCTCCGCGGACCGATCACCAGGGCGCTGAGCTCCCAACTCGGAGAACCGGTCGATCTGGCGGTCAAGGTCGACACTTCGCTCGCCGGCCAGCGCAACCACGTCGACGTCGACGAGCCACCGATCGACGTCGACGACATCCACCGACCGGTGCCGGAGCAGGCCCAGGCCGATTCCACCCCTCGTCCCACGCGGATGACCGAAGAGCAGATCGCAGCGGAACGGCTGCTGCACGGCAGCGATCGCGACGAGGCCCTGTCAGCGGCGACCGCCCCGGGTCTCAATGAGCGATACACGTTCAGCGCTTTCGTCCAGGGCAACTCGAACCGGTTCGCTCGCGCCGCCGCACTCGCGGTGGCCGAGGCCCCCGCACGGGCGTACAACCCGCTGTTCATCTGGGGAGAGTCGGGGCTCGGGAAGACGCACCTGCTCCACGCCATCGGGCATTACTCCCTGCGGATGTACTCCGAGCAGAAGGTCAAGTACGTCTCGACGGAGGAGTTCACCAACGACTTCATCAACTCCGTGCGCGACGGCCGCCAGAACATGTTCAAGAAGCGGTACCGCGAGGCGGACATCCTCCTGGTGGACGACATCCAGTTCCTGATCGGTAAGGAACAGGTGCAGGAGGAGTTCTTCCACACCTTCAACACGATCCACAACGCGCAGAAGCAGATCGTGATCTCCTCCGATCGTCCCCCCAAACAGCTCCAGCCACTCGAGGACAGGCTGCGTACCCGGTTCGAGTGGGGTCTGATCACCGACATCCAGCCTCCAGAGCTCGAGACGCGCATCGCGATCATCGACAAGAAGGCCAAGTCGGAGAACTACGTCGTCCCGCGGGACGTCCTGGAGCTCATCGCCACCCGGGTCCAACGCAACATCCGCGAGCTCGAGGGAGCGTTGATCAGAGTCGTCGCGTTCGCCTCCCTCAACGGACACGATATCGACGTCCCGTTGGCGGAGGTCGTCCTCCGCGACGTCGTCTCGGACGACGACTCCCTGCAGATCTCCGCTGCGACGATCATGGCGGTCACCGCGGAGTTCTTCTCGACCAGCATCGACGAGCTCTGCGGCACCTCGAAGACGCGGTCCCTCTCGCGCGCCCGACAGATCGCCATGTATCTCTGCCGAGAGCTCACCGACCTCTCGCTGCCCAAGATCGGGGTCACCTTCGGCGGTAAGGACCACACCACGGTCATGTACGCCCAGCGCAAGATCCTCAAGGAGATCAAGGACGACCGCCGGATGTACGACCAGATCCAGGAACTGACCGCCCGGATCAAGGAACGCTCGCGGTCCCTCTGACCGCCTTCCGACCATCCTCCTGGCACGTCTCGGGCCCCTGCCCGCCGAACCGCGTCCGCCAGCCCCGAGCCCGGCGTCCGGGGCGCTGCGCCGCCGTCTCGGACCGCCCGTCTACCACTGCCGTCCGGAACGAGAACCCCACCCGCTGGGCGGAGCCGACGCGCACCGATACCCATATGTGACCCCCCTCACACCACTGGTATCACCCTTCACAGCTGTGGACAACCCTGTGGTTTTCTGTGGACCGACGGTGGACAGACGGTGGACC
The DNA here is from genome assembly GCF_015356725.1 of Dietzia sp. SYD-A1. NCBI lineage: Bacteria > Bacillati > Actinomycetota > Actinomycetes > Mycobacteriales > Dietziaceae > Dietzia > Dietzia sp. SYD-A1. Next base: position 9,877 of record NZ_JADDKI010000028.1, on the reverse strand, counting down.
GAGACAGGTGATTCCACTGTCGTCTCGGGCAAGTCACAAGATGAGCCGGATCGGTCCACATGCATGATCTGGCTCTGACCTGCACAGACAGCCGTCGGTTCACAAATTCACAGGACCTACTACTACTTCTTGTCTCTCTCTAGAGTTCTTGTAAGAAGTAGGGATGTGGAACGGCGAGCCTGCTTGACCGGGTTACAGGAGTCCGTGTGTCCACCGTCGGTGCGAGCGGTTACTCTCATGGAGATGATCCGCCGGACCCCGTCGGACGCCAGTCAACGACACCAGCGAACACAGTTGCCACCGCCGCGAACAGGCCCGCCGTCCGGATGCCGGCGGCGTGCACCCCGCCCAGAAAGAGGTCACCGATGGAGATCACGGATCCGACGTTCCGCGTCACCCGCGAGGACTTCGCCGATTCGGTGGCCTGGGTCGCGCGGACCCTCCCGTCCCGACCGTCCGTGCCGATTCTCGGTGGCGTGCTCCTCGAGGCGGACTCCGGTCTGACGATCTCCGGATTCGACTACGAGACCTCCGCACAGGTGTCGGTCCCGGCGGAGGTCTCCGAACCGGGCAGCACCCTCGTGTCCGGCCGGTTGCTGGCCGACATCGCGCGGGCCCTTCCCGACCGTCCAGTCGAGGTGACGGTGAGTGCGCAGAAGATGTACATCACCTGTGGCTCCGCCAAGTTCACCCTGCCCACGATGCCCGTCGAGGACTACCCGCAGCTCCCGGCGATGCCCGGGGTCACCGGCTCGGCCGCGGTCGACGCGTTCTCCGAGGCGGTGGCCCAGGTCGCGGTCGCGGCGGGCAAGGACGACACGCTCCCGATGCTCACCGGCATCCGGATGGAGATCGAGGGGCCTCGTGTCACCCTCATCGCCACCGACCGGTTCCGCCTCGCGATCCGGGATCTCGAATGGGAACCCGCTCGCGAGGACGTGTCGGTCGAGGTGCTGATCCCGGCCAAGACCCTGTCCGACGTGACCCGGTCAGCCGGTCAGGGAGGGCGAGTCGATCTGAGCCTGGGCGCAGGTTCCGAGGTGGGCGCGGACGGCATCATGGGCGTCCTGGTGTCCGGCCAGCGCACCACGACCCGGTTGCTCGACGCCGAGTTCCCCAAGGTGCGCCAACTCCTGCCCACCCAACACACCTCGATGGCCCTCGTCCAGGTCGACGACCTGGTCCAGGCCATCAAGCGAGTCGCCCTGGTGGCGGACCGGGGAGTGCAGGTCCGGATGGCGTTCTCGGACGGGGAGGTCGCACTCTCCGCGGGCGGCGACGACGCGGCTCAGGCTTCCGAGACCCTCCCGGTCGACTTCCTCGGTGAGCCCCTGACCATCGCGTTCAACCCCGGTTACCTGCTCGACGGGCTCGGCAGCATGCATTCGGCCCGGGTCGCGTTCGGATTCACCCAGGCCAGCCGGCCCGCGGTCCTTCGGCCCGCGCCCGAGGCCCTGCCCTCCCCGGAGGCCGACGGTTCCATCGCGCCCGTCGAGTCGGACCACACGTATCTGCTCATGCCGGTCCGTCTGCCGGGCTGACCGCGCTGTCGCGACACCGCCGGTATGCACCTGCGTCATCTCAGGCTTCTGGACTTCCGCTCGTGGCCGCTGCTCGAGCTGGAGCTGCACCCGGGGGTCACCACACTGGTGGGGCGCAACGGGCACGGGAAGACCAACGTCCTCGAAGCCGTGGGCGTGCTCTCGACCCTGAGATCCCACAGGGTGCCCACCGAGGCTCCGATGATCCGGACCGGTGCGGAGACGGCCATGATCGCCGCGCTCGCGCACAACGCCGGGCGTGAACTCACCGTCGAGCTGGCACTCAACTCCGGAAGAGCGAATCGCGCGCGGCTCAACACCTCGCCGTGCCGCCGCCTCGGGGACATCCTCGGCGTGGTGCAGTCCGTGCTGTTCGCACCCGAGGACCTGGCACTGGTCCGGGGGGAGCCCGCCGAGCGGCGGAAGCTGCTCGATGAGCTCCAGGTCCAGCGTCGGCCCGCCCACGGGGGTGTCCTCACCGAGTACTCCTCGGTGCTCCGGCAGCGCTCCGCCCTGCTCAAGTCCGCCTCCGGCGTCCTGCGCCGCGGGAGGGGAGAGGGCGCGGACGCGGCGCTCGAGACCCTCGACGTGTGGGACGGCCGCCTTGCCCACCTCGGTGCGAGGATCGTCGCGGGGCGGATCGCCCTGCTCGCCGAACTACGGCCGCTGGTCGCCGACGCCTACCGGCGATTGGCTCCGGAGTCCCGGCCGGCGGACCTGGCCTACCGGTTCCGCGTCGCCACCCCACCGGACGAGGCCGAGCTCGCCGATCCGGAACTCGTCGAAGCGGTCCTGCTCTCCGAGTTGGGCCGCCGGCGTCAGGACGAGATCGACCGGGGGATGTCGCTCGTCGGGCCGCACCGGGACGAGGTGGTCCTGTCCCTGGGCGACGAACCGGCCAAGGGCTTCGCGAGCCACGGCGAGACGTGGTCGTTCGCCCTGGCGCTGCGCCTCGGGTCACTGGAGTTGTTCCGCGCGGACGGGGTCGAACCCGTGTTGCTCCTCGACGACGTGTTCGCGGAACTCGACCGGCATCGTCGAGCAGCTCTCGCCGAGGCCGCGACCGGGGTGGAACAGGTCCTGGTGACGGCGGCGGTCGGCGACGACGTGCCGGACGGTCTGAGGGGGACCCGTCATGACGTGGTGATGACGGGCCAGGGAGCCGGTCGTCATTCGGTTATCACGGCGACGGACAGTGAGGTGCACTCGTGACCGATGACCATGCCGGGCGGCCGATAACACCGTCTGAGGAGCCGAAACGTGGTTATGACATCGCCAGACAGGCCCTCGAGGAGGCTCGGAGTCGTGCCCGGGCGGACGGCAAGCAGATCGGGCGCGGCCGAACCGGACCGGTAGGGGGCGGCAAGCGCCTGCGCAGACGTGGCTGGACCGGTTCGGGCGCCGACCCCTGGGATCCCCAGCCGCTCGGGCGGCTCGTCGGCCAGGTCGCCAGGAGGCGGGGCTGGGACGACAAGGTCGCCACCGGCAGGCTGTTCGCGGAGTGGGACCGCATCGTCGGGGAGGACGTGTCCGCGCACGCGACCCCGGAGCGACTGGAGGAGGGTGTGTTGTACGTCCGCGCCTCCAGCACCGCGTGGGCGACCCAGCTCCGGCTCGTGGCGGCCGACATCCTCCGCAAGATCGCCGCGGCCATGGGGCCGGGTCACGTCCGGCGCCTCAGGATCGAGGGGCCCGACAAGCCGAGTTGGCGCAAGGGCCCGTTGCACGTATCCGGTCGCGGACCCCGGGACACCTACGGTTGACGGGCGGGACCCGGTGGGCGTCCATCGGGGCGTGTTGGCGAGCCCGGGGACCCCACGAGGGTTGTCGCAGGTAGACTGGGCCGGTCCCAGACCCCCGAGACGCGAGGAGTTCGCACGTGGCGGACGCCAAGAGCAAGGCCAGCACGCAGGGCGCGAACGACTACGGTGCGTCGTCGATCACCGTTCTCGAAGGACTCGAGGCCGTCCGGCTGCGTCCGGGCATGTACATCGGCTCGACCGGGCCCCGCGGTCTGCACCACCTGATCTGGGAGGTGGTCGACAACTCGATCGACGAGGCCATGGCCGGTCACGCGACGGGCGTCAAGGTCACCCTGCTCGAGGACGGCGGCGTCGAGGTGATCGACGACGGGCGCGGCATCCCCGTCGAGATGCACGAACAGGGCATGCCCACCGTGCAGGTCGTGATGACCCAGCTGCACGCCGGCGGCAAGTTCGATTCCGACTCCTACGCGGTCTCCGGTGGACTCCACGGTGTGGGAATCTCGGTGGTCAACGCTCTGTCCACGCGGGTCGAGGTACAGATCAAGCGTGACGGACGCCTGTGGCAGCAGGACTTCAACATGGCGGAGCCCGAGGAGCTCGTGGACGCCGGCCCCGCGGAGGGGACCGGGACCCGCGTCCGCTTCTGGGCGGACGCGTCGATCTTCGAGACCACCGAGTACGACTTCGACGTGGTCGCCCGACGTCTCCAGGAGATGGCGTTCCTCAACAAGGGTCTGACCATCACGTTGACTGATCGACGGTCACGCGCGGAGCAGGCCGCCGAACTCGACGCCATCGCGGACAGCGAAGGTCGTGGATCCGATTCCGCGCCCGGTTCCGACGAGGGGTCGGACCTCGAGCACGCGGTGGACGCGGAGAAGGCGTTCGTCGAGGGGGCCACCGACGCCGCCGAGGCGGCCGAACGGTCCGAGACCCAGACCACCGAGGCCCCCGACGCGGCCAAGGTTCGCGAGCGCAAGCGCACCTTCCACTACCCCGAGGGCCTCAAGGACTACGTCACGGCGATCAACAAGTCCAAGACCGCGATCCACCCGACGATCCTCTACTTCGAGGGCAAGGGCACGGGCCACGAGGTCGAGGTCGCGATGCAGTGGAACTCCGGGTACTCGGAATCGGTCCACACCTTCGCCAACACGATCAACACCCACGAGGGCGGAACCCACGAAGAGGGCTTCCGCGCTGCGCTGACCTCGCTGGTGAACAAGTACGCGCGCGACAAGAAACTGCTCAAGGAGAAGGACCCCAATCTCACGGGGGACGACATCCGCGAGGGTCTCGCCGCAGTCATCTCGGCCAAGATCTCCGACCCGCAGTTCGAGGGGCAGACCAAGACGAAGTTGGGCAACACCGAGGTCAAGGGTTTCGTTCAGCGGCAGGTCGCAGAACACGTCGGTCACTGGTTCGAGGCCAACCCCGCCGAGGCCAGGGTGATCGTCAACAAGGGCATCGCCTCGAGCCAGGCCCGCGTCGCCGCGCGCAAGGCCCGTGAGATGGTCCGCCGGAAGTCGGCGACCGACATCGGGGGGCTCCCCGGAAAGCTGGCCGACTGTCGGTCGAAGGACCCGGCCAAATCCGAGTTGTACATCGTGGAGGGTGACTCCGCCGGGGGCTCGGCCAAGTCGGGTCGGGATTCGATGTTCCAGGCGATCCTGCCGCTGCGCGGGAAGATCATCAACGTCGAGAAGTCCCGGATCGACAAGGTCCTCAAGAACACCGAGGTCCAGGCCATCATCACAGCCCTGGGTACGGGTATCCACGAGGAGTTCGACCTCGAGAAGCTGCGCTATCACAAGATCGTGCTGATGGCCGACGCCGACGTCGACGGTCAACACATCTCCACGCTTCTGCTCACCCTGCTGTTCCGCTTCATGAGGCCACTGGTGGAGAACGGAAACGTCTATCTGGCGCAGCCGCCCCTGTACAAGCTCAAGTGGGGTAAGGGCGAGCCGGATTTCGCGTACTCGGACCGGGAGCGCGACGAGCTCCTGAAGATCGGCCTGGAGAAGAAGCGCAAGATCAACGTGGAGGACGGGATCCAGCGCTACAAGGGTCTCGGTGAGATGAACCCCAAGGAACTGTGGGAGACGACCATGGATCCGACGGTCCGTACGCTCCGCCTGGTCACACTCGAGGACGCCGCCGCCGCCGACGAACTGTTCTCGATCCTCATGGGCGAGGACGTCGACGCGCGTCGCAACTTCATCACCCGCAACGCTCGCGACGTCCGCTTCCTCGACGTCTGATCCCCTGCGTCACAGGCTCCCGCAGTCGTTCGGGGCGAGCTCACCTGCCAGCCGGCGGGTGACGAAATCCAGGGCTGCCGGGAAGTTCGTCACGGCCGCCGCGGCGTGCGTGACGCCGGCGACGGGCGGGGTCGTCTCATAGCGGAAGTGCACGGCCGCTCCCTGTTCGCACCAGTCGCGGGCGAGCTGCTCGACCTGCCGAAGCGGGATGATGTCGTCGTGGACCCCCCCGGCCACCATCACCGGGACGTCCGGCCGGAGTCGGCCGATCCGCTGATGATCGAGGACCCGCAGCGCCTCGGGCTCGGAGCGGATCAGCTCTCCGAGGCTGCGGCCCGAGTGTGTCCATTCGTGAGTGGTACGCATGCCGTACGCGGAGCGCAGGTCGAGGGTGCACAGACCCGCGATGTCTGCGAGCGCGACCCGCCCGGCGTCGTTGACCTGGCGGTCGACCACCTCCCGGACGGCGGGAAAGCGCTGGGACATCCCGTTGATGGCGTACCCGATCGCGCCGGTGAGCGTGGACCCGTCGATATGGTCGAGCACAGCTAGCAGATCCGCCGGGGGAGCGGAGGCGTAGGCGGCCCGCAGGTCGACGTCCGGGGCGTACACGGGTGCGAGTTCCGCAGCGGCCGCGGAGGCACCTCCACCCTGGGAGTGGCCCCAGAACACCACCGGAGCGTCCCCGCTCAGAGCGCGTGCGGCCCGGGCGCCGTCCAGCATGGCATGCGCCTGTTCCACCCGGTCGGAATAGGTGTGGACGCCTGGAGTACCGAGGCCGATGTAGTCGATCACCATCACCCGAAAGCCCTGGGCGGCCAGGACCAGCGCGAACGCCTGCTCGTACGAGGGCACCGCGCCCCCGGTCTGCGGGTTCACGCCGAGCGCGGTCTCGAGATGCCGGGACGGAGCACACGCATCGCCCTGACCCTGCGTGCCGGGACCGATCACGATGGTGGGCCGTGGGCCGGGACCGTTCCACGGTGCGGTCGAGTCGTACAGTGCACCCGAGGTGGCGACCGGTCGTCCGTCGACGTCTGCGGACTGGTACACGATCCGCTGGGCGCGAGCGGGCAGCGGCGAGGGCACCTCGGGGAGCCCCGGCAGGGACACGGCCAGGGGGAGTCCGGAGGACTCGGCTCTCAAGACCTCTCCCGGGGCGCCGACGGGGAGGCCCCGGGTGTCGTAGAAGCCACCCGGTCGGTCGAACTGGACGCTGTCCCGGTTCGCGCTCACCGGTGTCGAGGGTTGCGCGCCAGCGGTCGCGAGGACGCCGCTGACGAGCGCGAAGACCGCGGCTCCTGCCACCGCCACGAGACGACGAGTGCGGAGGCCGGGTTCACTGAGGACTGGCGACATGACGGAAATGTTACGTGCGCCACATCGCGCGGGCGCGGAAATCCGTCGAGACGACGCCGGACACAGGGACGACACGGACCGTGGGCCTGACGACGAGGTGATAATCGGGTGGCCGAGGCGTGCCCTCGAGCCCGTTTCCGCAGGACCTATAGACTGGGTGGGTCGTACGGCCGCCGTCTGAGCACGCGTGTGCCCGCGACATCGTCTGCGAGAGAAGCCAGCGCGACGAGGAACCGAAGAGGAGCCCATGACGGACACGACGTTGCCGCCCGACGCCGGGGGACACGACCGCATCGAGCCGGTCGACATCCAGGCGGAGATGCAGAGAAGCTACATCGACTACTCGATGAGCGTCATCGTCGGGCGGGCGCTCCCGGACGTCCGGGACGGCCTCAAACCCGTCCACCGTCGCATCCTCTACGCGATGTGGGACAACGGCTACCGGCCCGACCGCAGCTACGTCAAATCCGCGAAGCCCGTCGCCGACACCATGGGTAACTACCACCCCCACGGTGACTCGGCGATCTACGACACCCTGGTCCGGCTCGCCCAGCCCTGGGCGATGCGCTACCCGATGGTCGACGGCCAGGGCAATTTCGGTTCGCGCGGCAACGACGGCGCGGCCGCGATGCGCTACACAGAGTGCAAGATGACCCCGCTCGCCATGGAGATGGTGCGGGACATCGACAAGAACACGGTCGACTTCCAGCCCAACTACGACGGCAAGACCACGGAGCCGGCGGTCCTGCCGTCCAGGGTCCCGAACCTGCTGATCAACGGATCCAGTGGCATCGCGGTGGGGATGGCCACCAAGATTCCGCCGCACAACCTCCGTGAGGTCGCCGAGGCCGTCTACTGGGTTCTGGAGAACCCGGACGCCGGGGACGAGGAGGCGCTCGACGCCTGCATGGGATTCATCAAGGGACCCGACTTCCCGACCCACGGGTTCATCGTCGGCGACCAGGGCATCAAGGACGCCTACACCACCGGGCGAGGGTCGATCCGGATGCGCGGCAAGACCTCCATCGAGGAGGACGGCAACCGCACCATCATCGTGATCACCGAGCTGCCCTACGAGGTCAACCCGGACAACATGATCCTGTCGATCGCCGAGCAGCTGCGCGACGGCAAGATCGCCGGCATCTCGAAGATCGACGACGAGTCGTCCGACCGTGTGGGTCTGCGGATCGTCATCACGCTCAAGCGTGACGCCGTCGCCAAGGTCGTGCTGAACAACCTGTACAAGCACTCACAGCTGCAGACCTCGTTCGGCGCCAACATGCTGTCGATCGTCGACGGTGTGCCGCGGACGCTCCCGATCCACCAGCTGGTTCGCCTGTACGTCGCGCACCAGATCGAGGTCATCGTCCGGCGCACCCAGTATCTGTTGGACGAGGCCGAGCGACGCGCCCACATCCTGCGCGGACTGGTCAAGGCACTCGACGCGCTCGACGAGGTCATCGCGCTGATCCGTCGATCACAGACCGTCGACATCGCGCGGGAGGGCCTCAAGGACCTCCTCGACATCGACGACGACCAGGCCCAGGCCATCCTCGACATGCAGCTGCGTCGTCTCGCGGCTCTGGAGAGGCAGAAGATCGTCGACCAGCTCGCCGCCATCGAGCTGGAGATCGCCGACTACAAGGACATCCTCGCCCGCCCGGAGCGTCAGCGCGCCATCGTCGGCGACGAGCTGCGCGAGATCGTCGAGAAGTACGGCGATGACCGCCGCACGGTGATCATCCCCGCCGACGGCGACGTCACCGACGAGGACCTGATCGCCCGCGAGGACGTCGTCGTCACCATCACCGAGACCGGGTACGCCAAGCGGACCCGCACGGACCTCTACCGCGCCCAGAAGCGTGGCGGCAAGGGTGTGCGCGGCGCGGAGCTCAAGCAGGACGACATCGTCCGGCACTTCTTCGTCTCCTCCACCCACGACTGGCTGCTGTTCTTCACCACCAAGGGCCGGGTCTACCGGGTCAAGGCCTACGAGCTCCCGGAGGCCAGCCGCACCGCGCGGGGACAGCACGTGGCCAATCTCCTGGCGTTCCAGCCGGAGGAGCGGATCGCCGGGGTCATCCGGATCAAGGGCTACCAGGACGCTCCGTACCTCGTGCTGGCCACCCGCAACGGCCTGGTCAAGAAGTCGCGTCTCGAGGACTACGACTCCCCGCGGTCGGGCGGCCTCATCGCCGTCAACCTCCGTGACGGTGACGAACTCGTGGGTGCGGCGCTCGCCGGCCCCGAGGACGACCTCCTCCTGGTTTCCGAGAAGGGTCAGTCGATCCGCTTCCACGCCAACGACGACACGCTCCGTCCCATGGGACGGGCCACGTCCGGTGTCATGGGGATGCGGTTCAATGACGGCGACGCGCTGTTGAGCATGTCGGTCGTCCGCTCGGAGATGGACGAGAACCAGCTCTTCCTCCTGGTGGCCACCGAGCGCGGGTACTCCAAGCGCACCGCGCTCGCCGAGTACGCGGCCCAGGGCCGGGGCGGAAAGGGCGTGCTCACGCTCATGTTCGATCCCAAGCGCGGCAAGCTCGTGGGTGCGACGATCGTGGAGTTGCAGGACGAGCTCTACGCCATCACCTCCAGTGGTGGCGTGATCCGAACGTTCGCCAAACAGGTCCGCAAGGCGGGCCGTCAGACCAAGGGCGTGCGTCTGATGAACCTGGCGGAGAACGACGCGCTGCTGGCGATCGCCCGCAACGCCGACGAGCCCGACGACGACGACCGGCGCGATGCCGCGTCCGAGAAGGAGTAGAGGGCGATGACCGAGTCGAGCGACGGACCCGGGAGCGGCCCGGCACCCAAGGGTTCCACCCCTGCGCCGGGCTTCGGCGGGTCGGCCGGATACCCGACCGGGTCGGAGGCCCCCGTCGGGGAGACCGCCCCCGACGACGCGGGCGCGACCGCGTCGTTCCCCGCCGCGACCCAGCAC
>NZ_JADDKI010000284.1:0-6874 GCF_015356725.1 Dietzia sp. SYD-A1 | reverse complement strand
CTGCATCTGCGGTGGGGTGGCCTGGTCGGATCGGGTGGGTCCGTCGAAGGGCATGTCGGGCTCCTGTCGGGGGTGCGGCGGGCGGTCAGTAGGCGGAGGCGTTGTCCACGTCGAAGGTGTAGAGCGTGCGGGCGGAGCCGTAGCGCCGGAACTCCCCGGTCGAGACCCCGGTGACGGCAGCACGATCGAGCAGCTCCCGGAGCTCGGTGTGGTGTTCGGGCCGCATCTCCTTCTCGACGCAGTCGGCGCCGAGGGACTCGACGCGACCCCGCACGTAGATGTGGACCTCGTAGAGCGAGTCACCGAGGGCGTCGCCGGCATCGCCCAGGACGACCAGACGCCCGGCCTGGCCCATGAAGCAGCTCATGTGACCGATCGAGCCGCCGACGACGATGTCCACGCCCTTCATCGAGATGCCACACCGGGCGCCGGCGTCTCCCTCGATCACCAGCAGCCCGCCGTGGGCCGTCGCCCCGGCCGACTGCGAGGCCGACCCGGTGACCCGCACCGTCCCGGACATCATGTTCTCGGCCACCCCGACCCCCACGTTCCCGTTGACCGTGACGTGGGCACCGTCGTTCATCCCGGCGGTGTAGTACCCGGTGGGCCCGTCGATCACGACCTCGTCCGGTTCCGTCAGGCCCACGGCGAGCGCGTGCGCCCCCCGGGGAGCGGTGAGGAGGTATCTGCCGGTGCCGTCGGACTCCCGGAGGATCCGATTGGTCTCGCGCAGCCCGGCCTCCCGGACGTCGATCACGTGCGGGGCGGCGGTCGGCGCGTCGCCGACGGGTCCGAGGTCCCTCGGCGCGAAGGCCTGTTCCGGCGTCACGGTCATCGTTCTTCCTTCCTGGTGGGCACTCCACCGCGGTGCTGCGGTGGAGCTGCGCGGTAGATGGGCTGCGCGGTGGGTGGGCTGCGTGAGGGCGGGGTCAGCGCCGCCAGTGGTACACGCGACCCGGCTCCGGCTCGAAGAGACGTGCGTCGTCGATGCCCGGGAGGTGCGCCATCGCCCGGTACTCCGAGGCCATGGCGACGTAGCGGTCGGTCTCGGCGATCACCGCCGGCTTGCAGGCGATCGGGTCCCGCACGACCGCGAACTCCTCGGCGGTCGACACCAGCAGCGTGTAGAACCCGTCGAGGACGCCGGCCATCTCGGCGAGTGCCTGGTCGATCCCCGCGCCGAGCGCGATCTGGGCGGCCACGAACCGCGCGGCGACCTCGGTGTCGTTGAGGGTGTCGCAGTGGATGTCGCGTCGGGCGAGTTCGCGCCGGACCGAGGCGTGGTTGGAGAAGGACCCGTTGTGGACGATGCACTGGTCCGGGCCCACCGAGAAGGGATGTGAGCCGGCGGGGGTGACCGCCGATTCGGTGGCCATGCGGGTGTGCCCCACGCCCTGCCATCCCGAGGCCCCCGGTAGGCCGAAGCCCGAGGCCAGGTCCAGTGGCAGGCCGACGCCCTTGAGGACGGCGAGCTCGGAGCCCAGGCCCACCAGGACGGCCTCCGGGAGGGCGGTACGGACGGCGGAGGCGAGGGTCTGAGGGTCGGTTCCGGCGGTCAGGAGGACGGTGGCACCCAGCTCGCGGCCCGACACCTCGCGCCCCAGGTGGTCACCGACACGGGTGGCCAGCGTCCGGGCGTCGAGGCCGTCGGTGAGGTCGGCGAGCACGGTGACGGTGGCCGATCCGGCCGGGGTCCAGTCGGGGTTGCCGTAGACGGCGACGCCGGCCGAGTCCGAACCGCGGTCGGTCATCTCGCCGAGCATGGTGGTGAGCAGGTCGCCGAGCCGGGGTTCGAGATCCGGGTCGCGCAGGTGGAGTCCGACGATGCCGCACATGGGGGTTCTCCTGGTGTTGTCGGGTCTGGGGGTGGTGTCTGTCGGGTGGGGCGACACAGCCGCGCGGCGGGGGGGGCCGCGGCGTGTCACAACGCGGTCAGGTACTCGTCGATCTCCCACTGGGTGACCGTGTTGTGCCAGGAGATGAACTCCTCGCGTTTGAGATCCGCGTAGTAGTCGGCGACCCCGTCTCCACCGATGTCCAGTGCGGCGCGGACGACCTCGTCTCTCCCCAGCTCCTCCACGGCGTGGAGCAGGGTCGGGGGAAGGGTGTGGGTGGCCTCGCCGACCGTGGCCGGGACGCCGGGGTCGAGATCCCTCCGGATCCCGTCGAGACCGGCGGCCAGCTGCACAGCGACGGCGAGATAGGGGTTGGCGGAGCCGTCGCCGCCGCGGAGTTCCACGCGGTTGCCGTCGGGCACGCGGAGGTAGTGGGTGCGGTCGTTGCCGCCGTAGGTCGCGTCCGTGGGCGACCACGTGGCCCCCGACGCCGTCGTCCGTGCGCCGATACGTTTGTAGGAGTTGATGGTGGGGCACAGGATCGCGTGCATACCGGCGGCGTGGGTGAGCACGCCGGCGATGAACGAGTACGCCACGGGTGAGAGCCCGAGCCCGTAGGAGTCCTCGCCGACCGCGGGGAACACCGGGTGCCCGTCGCGCCACAGGGACATGTGAAGGTGCATTCCCGATCCGGTCCGGTCCGAGAACGGCTTGGGCATGAAGGTCGCGATCATGTCCCGCTGTTCGGCCAGCATGGAGATGATGTAGCGCAGCGTCATGACCCGGTCGGCGGTGACCATCGCCTCGTCGTAGGCGAAGTTCTGCTCGAACTGTCCGTTGCCGTCCTCGTGGTCGTTGGCGTAGTTGGCCCAGCCGAGGACGTTCATCGCGTCCGAGACACCCGCGAGGTGCTCGAACATGCGGGTCACGCCCCGGGCGTCGTAACACGGGTGGGACTCGTCGTCCCTGGGGTCGGCGGTGCGCAGCGACCCGTCATCGCTCCTGCGGACCAGAAAGTACTCGACCTCGGCCCCCACCTTGAGGTCGAGTCCGTCGGTCGCCGCGTCGGCGAGCATCCGCCCCAGGATGACGCGCGGTGCGAAGCGCCACGGCTCCCCGCTCACCCAGGGATCGCAGTGCACCAGCGCCAGCCCGGGTTTGATGAAGCCAAGGGGGGTGAACGAGCGGGGGTCGGGGACGACGAGGAGGTCGGGATCCCTGGGCTGTTGGCCGATCGCGTCGGCCGCGTATCCGGCGAACCCGAGCTCCCCGGCCTCGAGCTGGTCGACAGCGGAGGCCGGGACGAGCTTCGCGCACGGCTTGCCCCTGAGGTTGGTGAACACGGCCAGCACGAACCTCGTCCCGGTGTCCGCGACCATCCGGGCGAGAGCGCCGGGGGCGCTCAGGCGGTCACGGTCGGAGTCGAGCGCCGGGAACGACGACTGCCTGCGCGCGCCGTTCGCGCGGTCGGCGACCCCGGCGGAGGGGTCTGCGGTGACTGTCATGACGTCTCCTGATCCACTGTTTCTGCTTGGTGGTCAGAATATACTGCGGCTAAACGAGGGGTTGGTTACCTCGGTGTTACGGATTTCCGGCCGTCGGGGACGCTTCTGAGCTGGCTCAATCACGAAGACTCGGGCACGAGGCCAGGTGCGTCCGCCGCGCGGTAACCGAATGGAAACTGGCGCGGTACCTGGCAGAAAGCAACAAAGGTTCACACTGTGAAACGCACGGTCCCCACGTCGCCCCGCCCGGGAGTGGCCTCAGAGGAAAGAGAAAGAGATGGACGTAGCCATAGCGGCGGCAGACACCGCCTGGGTGCTCGCGGCCATGGTCGCGGTGGCCTTCATGGTCCCCGGCCTGGCCCTGTTCTACGGCGGCATGGTCAGCATCCGCAGCACGCTCAACATGATGATGATGACGATCGGCGCGGTCGCCGTGATGGCCGTGCTGTGGGTCCTGATCGGGTACTCGCTGACATTCGGCGACTCGGTCGGGGGCGCAGGCCTGCTCGGCGACCCCCTCGAGTACCTGGGACTCCGGGGCATCATGGCCGAACCCGCGGCCCCGGGCCTACCACCCGCACTGTTCGCCGGGTTCCTGATGCTGTTCGCGGGGATCACCGTCGCCCTCGTGGCCGGCGGTGTGGCGGACAGGATGCGCTTCTCCACCTGGCTCGTCTTCGCCATCGTGTGGCCGGTGCTGGTGTTCTTCCCCGTGGCCCACTGGGTGTTCGCGTTCGATTCCGACGACGGTTCGGTCACGGGTGGGTGGATCGCCAACAACCTGGGGGCCATCGACCTCGCGGGCGGCACCGCGATCCACATCAACGCGGGAGTCGCGACCCTCGCCCTGGTGCTCGTGCTCGGCCGACGAGCCGGCTTCCCCACGATCAGCAGGCCACACAGCATCCCCCTGACGTTCCTCGGCGCCGGAATGCTCTTCGCCGGGTGGATCGGTTTCAACGCCGGCTCCGCCGTGGCCGCGGGGAACACGGCCGCGGTGGCCGCGCTCAACACCGTGGTCGCGGGGCTGTGCGGCGCATTGGCCTGGATGATCACCGAGCAGGTCCGCGCCAAGCACCCCACCACCCTCGGTGTGGCGTCCGGGCTCGTCGCCGGACTGGTGGGCATCACCCCGGCCGCCGCGGCGGTCAGCCCACTCGGCGCCATCGCGATCGGCCTGATCTGCGGCGTGGTCTGCCACTACGCGGTGGGCCTGAAGTACCGCCTGGGGTACGACGACTCCCTCGACGTGGCCGGACTCCACATGGTCGCGGGCATCATCGGCACCCTGCTCATCGGTGTGATCGCCGATCCCGCCTCCCCGGCCGGTGAGGCGGGCCTGCTCTTCGGTGGCGGGTTCGGACAGCTCGGCGCCCAGACCCTGGCCACGGCGGCCGTCCTCGCCTACTCCTTCACCATCACCCTGCTCATCGCCTTCGTCCTGGACAAGACGATGGGCCTGCGGGTCACCGAGGAGGACGAACGGGAGGGCCTGGACAAGGCCTACCACCGCGAGATGGCGTACTTCCAGGACGTACTCGAGCGCGACGGGCTCGACGGCGGCGCACTCGAGCGCGACGGGCTCGGGACCGACGCCGCGGCGGTCGGCGAGGCCGGGGAGACGAAGGCGGCCACGGCGTCGCCGCCCGCGTCCTCGACCTAGTCCTTCCGTACGACCCGGTCACCCCGTACGACGACGAGGAGGCGGTCCCGCGTGGGGCCGCCTCCTCGTCGTCGTCCGAGAGCCTGCGAACAGCCCTAACCGCCCGCGCCGACGGGCTGCTCCTTGAGCGCGCCCAGGATGTCGTCGACACGGTCCTTGGCGTCGCCGAACAACATCTGGGTGTTGTCGCGGAAGAACAGGGGGTTCTGTACACCGGCGTACCCGGCGGCCATGGATCGCTTGAAGACGATCACGTCCGTCGCCTCCCACACGTGGAGCACGGGCATACCCGCGATCGGGCTGCCGGGGTCCTCGGCGGCGTCCGGGTTGACGGTGTCGTTGGCACCGATCACCAGGACCACGTCGGTGCCGGTGAAGTCGTCGTTGATCTCGTCGAGCTCGAACACGATGTCGTACGGCACCTTCGCCTCGGCGAGCAGCACGTTCATGTGACCGGGCAGGCGGCCCGCGACCGGGTGCACGGCGAAGCGCACATCCACGCCCCGCTCGCGCAGAGTGCGGGTGAGGTCCGCGACGGGGTACTGCGCCTGCGCGACGGCCATGCCGTACCCCGGGGCGATGATCACCGACGAGGCGCCCGCCAACAACTCGGCCGCGCCGGCCACGTCGATCTCCCTGTGCTCCCCGTGGTCCCTGCCCTCGCCCGCGGCGGCCTCGATGCCGAAGCCACCGAGGATGACCGAGATGAACGACCGGTTCATCGCCTTGCACATGATGTAGGACAGGTACGCACCCGAGGAACCGACCAGTGCACCGACCACGATGAGCAGGTCGTTGCCGAGCAGGAATCCCGTCGCGGCCGCTGCCCACCCGGAGTACGAGTTGAGCATCGAGACCACGACCGGCATGTCGCCACCGCCGATGCTGGCCACCAGGTGCCAGCCCAGGGCCAGTGCCAGGGCCGTGACCAGCGCGAGCATCCACAGCGCCGGCGTGATGACGAACGCGACGGTGAGGGCGACGAACGCCACCAGGATCCCGGCGTTGATGAGGTTCTTGCCCGGCAGCACCAGCGGCGCGGACTTCATCTTCGCCGACAGTTTGAGGTAGGCCACGATCGATCCGGTGAAGGTGATGGCGCCGATGAACACGCCGATGAACACCTCGGCGTGGTGGATGTCCAGCAGCGCGCCGGAGAGGTCACCGTGGAGCTCGGGTTCGAGGTACCCGTTCCACCCCACGAGCACCGCGGCCAGGCCCACGAAGGAGTGCAGCAGGGCGATCAACTCGGGCATCTCGGTCATCTGCACCCGTCGGGCACGCAGCAGCCCCAGCGTCGCGCCGATGAGCACCGCGACCACCATGAGGACGATCCCGGTGGTGGCGGGATGGTGGTCGATCACCAGCGCGACGGTGGCCACGAGCGCCAGCGCCATGCCGGCGATGCCGAAGCTCAGGCCCCGGCGGGCGGTCTCGTGCTTGGACAGGCCGGCCAGCGACATGATGAACAGCAGCGCGGCGACGAGGTAGGCCGCGTTGGCGGCGGTCACGAGTGACATCTCCTCAGGCTCCCTTCGAGAACATGCCGAGCATGCGGCGCGTCACGGCGAATCCGCCGAAGACGTTGATGGACGCGACGAGGATCGCGATGGTGGCCAGGACCTGACCGACGGTGTTGTCGATCCCGATCTGGAGCAGTGCGCCCACGACGATCACGCCGGAGATCGCGTTGGTCACCGACATGAGCGGTGTGTGTAGCGCGTGGTGGACGTTGCCGATCACGTAGTACCCGATCACGATCGCCAGGACGAACACCGTGATGTGGCGCGGGATGTCTCCGGGCGCGACGGCCGTGAGCAGCAGGAGCAGCGCCATCCCCGTGGCGATCAGGCCGAGCCTGGCCCGGGGGG
>NZ_JADDKI010000283.1:0-14793 GCF_015356725.1 Dietzia sp. SYD-A1 | reverse complement strand
GGTCGGTGCGGACGCTCCGGGGTTCGCCACACCGGGGCTGGTCGGTGACTGGTCGCTCATCTGGTCCTCATCTCGTCCCGCCGCGTGACACGGCACCATCGCCGGAAAATCCCACCGGTCGTCGCCTCACCGGCCCCGTGAGGGGTCGGTATCCCCCTAGTGTGTACCAAGCTCTGCCCGGGCGCCGGGGTATCTTCCGCGAGTCCGGCAGAGTCCTGAGGTCGGGCTCCGGTGGTGGTCAGTAAGGTTCTCGGTGTGAGCACCTCTGTCGTAGTGGTACCCGGAGCACCGGTCCTGGTGCCCGAGCTGTCAGGGGCAGCGGCAGGGGAGTCGGCCGCGCAGGTCGACGCGGTGGTGGCGATGCTCAGAGCCGCCGGGGCCGGCGTCGACAGCGCTCTGGTGCGGGGAACGGATACCGCGGGCCGGACGATCGGTGACGTGAGTTCGTCCCTGGTGCGATGGGGCGCGGAGGTGCCAGTCGGGCGGCCCGGGGCACCGCAGGCCGATCACGAGGAGGTCCCCGACGCCGCGCTGATCGCCTGGTGGCTGCTCGACCGGGCCGGGATCGACCTGCCCCGGTCCTTCGTCGGAGTCACCGCTGCCGGGCGGCTCCCACGGCTCCAGAGCGCGAACACCCTCGTCGTCGTCGTGGCCGACGGCCCCGCGTCGCTCTCCCCCCGCGCGCCCGTCCCCGAGGATCCGCGCGGCGTCGCCCTCGATGCCGACCTGACCGGGTGGTTACGGAACGGCGGTCCGCTCCCGGATCCCGGGGACGTGGTGGCGCAGGCGGTGGGGTGGTGGAGCAGGCCCGCGTGGCTCGAGCTCTCCGGGCTGGTGGGGCACCGGGCGGCCGTGGAGTCGATCTCGTGGGCCCCCTTCGGGGTGGGGTACCACAGTGCTCGATGGGCCTTGTCGTCCTCGGACTCCGCGGCGGCGGGGGACCAGGAGTGAGCGGCCCAGTACCGGTCGCCGTGGTGGGGCCGACCGGGACCGGGAAGTCCGAGCTCGCCCTCGATCTGGCGGAGCGGCTGGGCGGGGAGGTGATCAACTGCGACGCCATGCAGCAGTACCGGGGCATGGACATCGGCACCGCGAAGCTGCCGCTGTCCCTCCGGCGCGGGATCCCGCACCACAGGCTCGACGTGCTCGACGTGACGCAGACCGCGAGCGTCGCCGATTTCCGTCGCGAGGCCGAACGCGAGGTCGCCGAGATCCGGCGACGCGGGCGCGTACCGATCCTGTGCGGGGGGTCGATGATGTACATCCAGGCACTGGTCGACGACTGGGCCATCCCGGACACCGACCCGCAGGTCCGGGCCTCCTACGAACGGCGCCTCGAGGAGATCGGGGTACAGGCGTTGCACGCCGAGCTCGGCCGCGTGGACCCCGAGGCCGCGCGGTCCATCCTGCCGACTGATCCCCGCCGGACGGTGCGGGCACTGGAGGTGATCGAACTGACCGGGAAGCCGTTCTCCGCCTCCAGGCCGACGATCGGCGACCCCCGGTGGGGCACACGCCTGCTCGGCCTCCGCTGCGCGCTCGGAGAACTGGATGAACGGCTGGAGGCGCGTACCGTCCGGATGTTCGATGACGGGCTGGTCGCGGAGGTGCGAGGGCTCGTCGGACTCGGACTGCTCGAGGGCGTGACGGCCCGTCGGGCGATCGGGTATGCGCAGGTACTCGACGAGATGGACGACGACCTGGCGATCGACGAGGGGGGAGTGGCCCGCGCCCGCGAGCGGACGGTGATCGGCACCCGACGCTACGTCCGCAGGCAGCGGTCCTGGTTCGGGCGTGATCACCGCATCAGGTGGATCGACACCGACACCCGTCCGGTCGACGGGGCACCTGGCGGTGGTCGGACGCCCCTGGACGCCGCGCTCGAGATCCTGGACGGGGTGCAGCGGTGAGCTCACCGAACGCTGGTCGAGGACGTGTCCAGTCGGTGGACAGGGCGTTCGCCCTGCTCGACTCGCTGGCCCGCCGAGGCGGTCGCGCCACTCTCGGCGAACTGTGCGCTGATACCGGATTGGCCGCGGCGACCGTCCACCGACTCTGCGGGACCCTCGCCGAGACCGGTCATCTCCGTCGGGACACCCGCCGCGACTATCTGCTCGGCCCCCGGTTGCAGCGGATCGGTGAGGTGGCGGCACAGGCGACGCGGTCGTGGGCGACACCGGTCCTCGAGGCCGTCGTCGAGGGGACCGGCGAGACCGCCAACCTCGCCGTCCGCGACGGGGACGGCGTGGTGTACCTCGCCCAGGTACCGTCACCGCATTCGATGCGGATGTTCACCGAGGTGGGACGCCGGGTGCACGTGCACTGCACGGCGGTGGGCAAGGCGTTGGCCGCCCGAGACCACGACGACGAGGTCCGCGCGATGCTCGCGAGGACCGGTATGCCCGGGTACACGGACTCCACGATCGTCGAGCCGGACACCCTGATCGAGGAACTCGAGCGCATCCGGCGCGTGGGATTCGCCACGGACGAGTCGGAACAAGAAGAGGGGGTCCGCTGCGTCGCGATCACGGTCGGGGCGGGCGCCGCCGCGGTCGCCGTGTCCGCGTCGGGTCCCGAGGCGAGGTTCACCGAAGAGCGCCGCGACGCCGCGGTGGACATCCTGAGGGCCGCGGTGGCCCACCTGCACCCCTGATCGGCCGGACCGGCCGGTCGCGGGACCCGCTACCCGGGGGTGCGGGTGGCGGGTCCCGCGAGATGCCGGGTGGGAACCGGTCTACAGCCCGTTGGCCGCCTTGAACTCGCGACGGCGGCGGTGCAGGATCGGCTCGGTGTAGCCCGACGGTTGGCGGGTCCCCTCGAGGATGAGCTCGCGGGCCGCCTGCCAGGCGATCGAGGATTCGACGTCCGGCGCCATGTTCCGGTACGCCTCGTCACCGGCGTTCTGCCCGTCGACGATCTCGGCCATCCGTCGGAGCGAGTCCTCGACGTCGTCCGCCGTGATGATGTCGTGGCGGATCCAGTTGGCCAGCATCTGCGAGGAGATCCGCAGGGTGGCGCGGTCCTCCATGAGGTTGACGTCGTGGATGTCCGGCACCTTCGAGACACCGATTCCCTGCTCGACCCAGCGGACCACGTAGCCGAGGATGGTCTGACACGAGTTGTCGACCTCCTCCTTCTTCTCGGCGTCCGACCAGGTGGTGTCCGGTGCGAGCGGCACCGTGAGGATGTCGTCGACACTCGCGCGGGCGCCGCCGGCGAGCAGCTCCTCCTGGCGGGCCATCACGTTGACCCGGTGGTAGTGGGTGGCGTGCAGCGTGGCGCCTGTCGGGGAGGGCACCCACGCGGTGTTCGCGCCGGCGCGGGGCTGACCGATCTTCTCGGCGAGCATCTCCGCCATGAGGTCGGTCTTGGCCCACATGCCCTTCCCGATCTGCGCTCGGCCGCGGAGTCCGCACGCGAGACCGGTGTCGACGTTGAAGTCCTCGTAGGCGGTCATCCACCGGGCGGACTTCATCTCGCCCTTGCGGATCATCGGCCCGGCTTCCATGGAGGTGTGGATCTCGTCGCCCGTCCGGTCGAGGAATCCGGTGTTGATAAAGACGACGCGCTCCGTGGCCTCGGCGATGCAGGCCGCGAGATTGACCGAGGTGCGGCGCTCCTCGTCCATGATCCCCACCTTCAGGGTGTTCGCCGGCAGGCCGAGGAGTTGCTCGACCCGGCTGAACAGCTCGGTGGTGAACGCGACCTCGTCGGGTCCGTGTTGCTTGGGCTTGACGATGTAGATCGACCCGTGCCGGCTGTTCCCGCGCTCGTTGCCCTCGGCGATCCCGTGCATCCCCGCCAGGGAGGTGATGAGAGCGTCGAGTATCCCCTCCGGCAGCTCATTGCCGTCGGCGTCGAGAACCGCCGGGTTGGTCATCAGGTGACCGACGTTGCGCACGAAGAGCATGGAGCGGCCGTGGAGTCTGACCTCGCCCGCGCCGTCGGGAGCGGTGAAGACCCGGTCGTCGTTCAGGACGCGGGTGAAGGTCTTGTCGCCCTTGGTGATCTCCTCGGACAGGTCACCCTTCATGAGGCCCAGCCAGTTGCGGTACCCGAGGGTCTTGTCCTGGGCGTCGACGGCGGCGACGGAGTCCTCGAAGTCCATGATGGTGGAGACGGCGGACTCCAGGACGACGTCCTTGACGCCCGCGGAGTCCGTGGAACCGATCGGGGAGTCCGGGTCGATCTGGATCTCGATGTGCAGCCCGTTGTTGCAGAGCAGGACGGACGACGGGGATGCGGACTGACCGAGGTACCCCACGAACTTCTCCGGGGCCTTAAGGCCGGTGGTCGACCCGTCGGCGACGGTCACCTGGAGACTGCCGTCGACGACGGCGTATCCGGTGGAGCCCACATGGCTGCCCGACGCCAGCGGCACGGCGTCGTCCAGGAACTCGCGGGCCCAGGCGATGACCTTGTCGCCGCGGACCTTGTTGTACCCCGAGCCCTGTTCCGCCCCGTCCGACTCCGGGATCGCGTCGGTGCCGTAGAGCGCGTCGTAGAGCGATCCCCACCGGGCGTTGCCGGCGTTGATCGCGAAGCGGGCGTTCATGACCGGGACGACGAGCTGCGGTCCGGCGACGGTCGCGATCTCCGCGTCGACGTTCTCCGTGGTGACGGAGACGGAATCCGGCTCGGGAACCAGGTAGCCGATGTCCCGCAGGAACTGCGTGTACGCGCGCTGGTCGATCGGGGCAGGGTTCTCGTGGTGCCAGGCGTCGATCTTGGACTGCAACGCGTCGCGGGTCTCGAGCAGTTCACGGTTGCGGGGGGCCAGATCCGTGAAGATCTCGGAGACACCGGCCCAGAACGCGTCGGGATCGACCCCGGTGCCCGGGATCGCCTCGGTGTTGACGAAGTCGTAGAGGACCTCGTCGACCTGAATACCGCCGACAGTGATGCGTTCGGACATCGATGCTCTCCTCACATAGGGACCGTTCCTGCAGACGACTCTAGTGCTCACGAGCCCTGTGATCATCCGTCTTTTCCGCAGGGTGGAACGGGGTGCCGGGGTCGCTAGACTCGGATGCCATGACCTCCACGCCTGTGACCGAACCGTCCGAGGGACTGTCCTTCATCAAGGGTCACGGATCTCTCAACGACTTCGTGATCCTGCCCGACGACCGGGCGGAACTGGGGCTCGACGAGGACCTGGTGAGGGCGCTGTGCGACAGGCGGGGCGGACTCGGCGCGGACGGGGTACTCCGGATCGCCACGGCCGGTGCCCTGGTCGACCGGGGCGTCCTCCCCGCTCTGCCGGACGGCGTCGATGCCGTGGACTGGTTCATGGACTACCGGAATGCGGACGGTTCGATCGCGGAGATGTGCGGCAACGGCGTGAGGGTGTTCGCCCACGCCCTCGTCGCGACCGGCCGTGCCGGGGTCGGCCGGATCGCCGTCGGCACCCGGTCCGGTCCCCGTCCCGCCGACATCCTCCACCACGACGACACCCACGCCGTGGTCCGTGTGGACATGGGTGAACCCGTGCTCCTCGGGGTGTCCTCGGCGGAACTCGCCGGACGCGTGTACGCGGGCCTCGCCGTGGACATGGGCAACCCGCACCTCGCGTGCGTGGTCCCGGGTCTGGGGGCCGCGGGGTTACGCGACCTACCGGTGCACGAGGCGCCGGTCTACGACACCGCGTTCTTCGGCGAGGGGGTCAACGTGGAGTTCGCCACCCCGCTGGTGGACGGACGGGTGTCGATGCGCGTCCATGAGCGGGGATCGGGGGAGACGATGTCCTGCGGCACCGGCATCGTCGCCACCGCCGTCGCGGCTCTGGCCGACGCCGGAGAGGCCACGGGCGAGGTCCTGGTCTCCGTCCCCGGGGGCGAGGTCGGGGTGACCCTGACCGGTTCCGGTTCGACCCTCACCGGACCGTCCGAGCTCGTCGCGCACGGGTGGTACACAGGGTGACGCCCGGCTCCGTTCGCGGAGGCGTCGTGGACGCATCTGTGAGATGATGCTGGTGGATGACTATCGATGACGCCGCCCCTGACCAGGCCACACGAGACCATGACCCTTCGGTCGGAGACTTCCAGCTCGAGGAGCGCTCGTCGCTGCGCCGAGTCGTCGGCCTGTCGACCGAGCTCCAGGATGTCAACGACGCGGAGTACCGCAAGCTCCGTCTGGAGCGTGTCGTCCTGGTCGGGGTCTGGACCGAGGGCACGTCAGCGCAGGCGGAGGCCGCCATGGCCGAGCTGGCCCAGCTCGCCGAGACCGCGGGCTCGGAGGTCTGCGATGCGTTGATCCAGCGGCGCGACAAGCCGGACCCCGCCACCTACATCGGTTCCGGTAAGGCCAGGACCCTCAAGGACGTCATCGCCGCGACGGGCGCGGACACGGTGATCTGCGACGGTGAACTGACACCCGGCCAGCTCATCGCCCTCGAGAAGGTGGTCAACGTCAAGGTGATCGACCGCACCGCCCTGATCCTCGACATCTTCGCCCAGCACGCCACCAGTCGTGAGGGCAAGGCCCAGGTCTCGCTTGCGCAGATGGAGTACATGCTCCCGCGGTTGCGCGGCTGGGGCGAGGCGCTCTCCCGGCAGGCCGGCGGCAGGGCGGGGAGCAACGGTGGCGTCGGGCTCCGTGGCCCCGGTGAGACGAAGATCGAGACCGACCGCCGCCGGATCAGGGAGCGCACCGCCAGACTCCGCCGGGAGATCAAGGGCATGAAGCAGGCGCGCGACACCAAGCGTCATCGACGGCGCGCGACCCCGGTGCCGTCGATCGCCATCGCCGGGTACACCAACGCCGGCAAGTCGAGTCTGCTCAACCGACTGACGGGCGCGGGAGTGCTGGTCCAGAACGCACTGTTCGCGACCCTGGACCCGACGACCCGGCGCGCCGAGCTCCCCGATGGGCGAGTGGTGGTCTTCACCGACACCGTCGGATTCGTCCGGCACCTCCCGACGCAGCTCGTCGAGGCGTTCCGGTCGACGTTGGAAGAGGTCGTCGATTCCGAGCTCCTCCTGCACGTGGTGGACGGATCTGACACGTTCCCGTTGCGCCAGATCGACGCCGTCCGGACAGTCATCAACGACGTCGTGGAGGAGCAGCACGCCGAGAGGCCCCGCGAACTCGTGGTGATCAACAAGATCGATGTGGCCGACCCCGTCGTGCTGACGGAGCTGCACCACGCGCTACCGGACGCGGTGTTCGTGTCGGCGGCGACGGGTCAGGGTTTCGACGAACTCCTCGAGAGGATCATGGGGGTGGTCGCCTCGGGGGACACGCGGGTCACGCTCGAGATCCCCTTCACGAGGGGAGACGTGGTCTCCCGTGTCCACGCGGAGGGCGCTGTGGTCGCCGAGGATCACACGAAGGACGGAACCCGGATAGAGGTTCGACTCCCCGCCTCAGTGGCGGGAGAACTCGACGAGTATCGCGTCCCCGACCGGCGTGACGGGGTCGCCTGACCAGAGCGCCGTGAGGGTCCGATCTGCCCTGACCCACGTCGCGATCGTGGTTCCCGCCTCGGCCGGGTGAGGTCAGGCGACGCACCATCGGCACAGGCTCAGAGCTTGCGGAAGACGGTCACGACCTTCCCGAGGATCGTCGCGTGCTCTCCGGGGATGGGACGGAACGAGGGGTTGTGGGGCAGGAGCCAGACCCCGGTCGAATCCCTGCGGAACGTCTTGACCGTGGCCTCGCCGTCGATCATCGCCGCCACGATCTCGCCGTTGTCGGCGACATTCTGCCGACGGACCACCACATAGTCGCCGTCACAGATCGCGGCGTCGATCATCGATTCGCCGACAACCCTGAGCATGAACAGGTCTCCTGATCCCACCAGGTCGGAGGGCAGGGGGAATACCTCCTCCACAGCCTGCTCGGCGAGGATCGGACCGCCGGCCGCGATCCGCCCCAGGACCGGGACGTAGACCGGTTCGACGGCTCCGCCGGGCCGTACGTCCTCCTGCGCGGGTGCACGTCGCCCCCGCGATCTCTGACCGGGGACGCCGTGGACGTCGACCGCCCGCGGCTTGTGGGGGTCGCGGGTCAGGAAGCCCTTCTTCTCCAGGGTCCGCAGCTGATGGGCCACGGAGGAGGTGGACTGTAGGCCGACCGCATCACCGATCTCCCGGATGCTCGGCGGATAACCCCTCTCCTTGACGGTGTCGTGGATGTGCAACAGCACGCTCTTCTGGCGTGTCGTCAGGGCCTCGAAGTCTGGTTTGGGCATGCGGCGGTCCCTTCAGCGAATGGGTGTTCGACGTCTCTTTCTGTGTACACCCTACGTCGGACCGGGCGGGGGCGCCACACAGGTGTTCGAAGAATTCGCGCGCAGGTGTCGACTCTGTCGGACCCGCGTGATACAACTCTAGGCACGTTCGGGTTCGAACAGATGTGCACAAATAGTCACACGAGTGTGCGAATCCGGTTCGCACGGAGTGTCGAGTGGGGAGTGGTCATGACCGTCCTGGAAATGCAGCAACGATCGCGTCCGTCCATCCCGTGGACGGAGGTGTGTGCGACCGCGCACGACCGGTTCGATTCACCCAGGGAGGGGACGCGCGTCCCTGCCGAGGTCCCGTCCGTCACCCGCACCCTCGACCGTGGCCGGAAGGTGCCCACGCGGTCGGTGGCACCCGGTCGCCGGGTGAGCGTGCGGACGGCGTCCACGGGTCAGGTCAGGGCGTGCGGGGTGGAGGCGAGACCGGCTGCACCGGTGGTGGACGACGTGCCGACCTGGGCGCTGGTGGTCGGCGGCATCGTCTTCGGAATCCTGATGCTGTTGGCGTTGGCCCTCGTGGGCGGGCCCGCCTACGCGTGACCCACGGCATCGCCTTCTAGAATGGTCCCGGGACGGCGGCCCGTCGCCCTCGCACCGCTGTCGGCTCCGGCCGGTGGACCGGTTCGGACCAGGTCGACGAATGGCGAAGCTGGAATGTACTGCCCCATATGTCACCACGAGGACTCTCGGGTGATCGATTCGCGGTCGGTCGACGAGGGGCAGGCGATACGGCGTCGACGCGAGTGCCCCGAATGCGGACACCGGTTCACCACCCTTGAGACACCGCTGTTGACCGTCCTCAAACGCAACGGCGTGACGGAACGTTTCAGTCGGGACAAAGTGGTCCGCGGCGTGCGCCGCGCCTGCCAGGGGAGGTCGGTCGACGAGGACGCGCTCCGGCGGCTCGCTCAGCAGGTCGAGGATGCGGTCAGGGCCGGCGGGGCGTCCGAGGTTCCCGCTCATGAGATCGGACTGGCCATCCTGGGACCTCTCCAGGATCTCGACGAGGTCGCCTATCTGCGCTTCGCCTCCGTGTACAAGCAGTTCAGTTCCGCAGCAGACTTCGAGCGCGAGATCATCGCACTCAGAGAGCGCCACGCCGCTCACCGGTGAGCGAGGGTTCTTCGACGTAGCGACGAGCGCGGGCCCGCCGCGTTGAGCCCCGTTCCGCGGCACTGATCTACTCTCAGACCATGCTCCGGGTGGTTGCGAGCGCGTCACTGTTGGTGCCGTTCATCGTGATCGCCTGGCTGGTCATCGGGCCTCACCACCCGGTATTCCCGTGGGCGTTCTCGGCCGGTGTCCTCGGGATCCTGGGCGTTATGGGCCCCGTGCCCGAAGCGATGATCCCGAGGTGGGTGACCGCTACGACGCAGCGGACGATCCACCGCGCCCGCTTGTTCGGTATCCCCTCCGTACTCCGTGCGCTGGATCGGGTCGGATGGAATCGCGCTCTCGGGCGACGCGTCAACTCGTGCCATGGTCGGACTGGGTTGGTGGAGATTCGCGCCAGGGCCACGCAGAGCCTGGTCGCCCACGGGGTGGGCGCGGGGATCCACGCCGCGGTGGGCATCCCACTCGTGTTCGCCGGCGCCTGGTGGAGCGCGGTGATCGTGGTGGTACTCGGTGTCGGCGTGCACCTTGTTCCCGTCGCGATGCAACGGTACGTGCTGGCGAGGGTGGATCGGGTGGACCGAGTGATTCAGGCCCGCGGGGCTGGGCGAACCCCGGATTCGTGAGCGAGAGGTAGCGAGGCGGGCGTCGTGGGCTCACCTCCCGGTCCGGCGGGAGAGAGCGGCGGTCACCGCCTTCTCGATCCTCTCGGCGGAGACAGGGCGCGAGGTGCCCAGGGACTGTGCGAAGAGTCCGACGCGATACTCCGCCAGCATCCATCGCAGATCCCGGGACGTCCTCGCCCCACCCGGTCGCCCGCGCAGTGCCGCCGTCGCCTGTGCCACGGTTGCCTCCGACTCCTCGAGCCGTGCGGTGAGCTCCCGATACCTCGCCGGTGACTTCTCCGCCAGGTCGAGCCTGAGGTCGATCGCTCTCACATGACGCTCCAGTTGCGGCAGGACCTCGACGGGGTGACGCGCGAGGAATCCCTTGCCCACGAGGAAGTCCAGCGCGGGTCGGACATCGTCTGCGACATCACGCGGGGTCTGCTCCAACCGCGCCGTCACCGATCGCGCGGCGACCAGCGCCGGGAGAGCGGCGGTGATCGACGCCGAGACGGCGCCCGGCGCTTCGGCCCTGGCCCGCGCACGCAGCTCCTCGAACTCCTGCACGGTGAGTACCGGCACCCCCTGACGTGCGGCGAGCATCCGTCCACACGCGGCCAGGGCCGCGTCCGAGACCAGTCCGTCGGCGCCGCCGTGGGGATACTGGGTGAGCGCGAGGCGCTGCTCCACCGGACGGCCCCGGAGTATCGCCGCCGCGGTGATCACATCCTTCGAGATCATCGTCAACACGGCCGCGGCCTGAGCGGCCCTCCTCTCCTCCTCGGTGGCGCACGCGATCCGGTGGAGGCCGTCCGGGCGCACCTGCAGCGCCGGATAGACCGTCACCTCGACACCGTCGACCGTCCCGCTGATCGAGGTCTCCAGGTCCCCGATCGTGTCCGCGGTCCAGGTCCGATGGGGCCCGTCGTCGGGGACGAGTCGCGAGTTGAGCGTGGCTCGGACCTTCTCCACCAGGCGGCTGCGCAGGGCGGCGAGATCGGTACCCGAGGCCACCACCTCGTCGCCGTCGACGACCTCGAAGCGCATGCGCAGATGGCCGGGGAGGTGTTCCGGATGGAATTCGCGGGGATCGACGGTCGTCCCGATCCTGGCCGAGAGCGCCCCGGCGAGAGCCACCGGGAGAGGAGCCGAGCGCGGGGTGAGATCTCCGGCCAGCAGCTGTGCGTATTCGGCGGGAGGGGAGCACAGACGCCGTAGGTACTTGGGCAGAGTTCGCAGCATCTCGGTGTACAACTCCTCCCGAAGGCCGGGGACCAGCCACTCGAAACCGGAGGCCGCGACCGAGGACAACTGGGGGAGAGGGATCCGCACGGTGATGCCATCGGAGTCGACACCAGGGTCGAACGCGTACCTGAGCTCGAAATCCCGCTCACCCTGCTTCCAGATCGGCGGGAACTCGGAGGCGGCCGGAGCGGTGTCCGAGGTGCGGATCCGCTCGGGCGTCAGTCGTAGACGGTCCGGATCCTTGCGGCCCTGCTTCTTCCACCACGACTCCAGGTGGCGCCCAGAGGTGATGTCGGTGGGGAGTCGCTCGAGGTAGAACTCGACCACCGCGTCGTCATCGATGACCAGGCCCCGGCGCCTGCTCCGGGTCTCCAGTTCGCGCGCCTGCTCCACCGCCGCGGCGTTCTCGGTGATCACCGGGATGCGGGTTGACCACCGGCCCTCCACGATGCCGTGCCGGACCAGCATCTCCCGGGCGAGCGGTGCATCGACCCGGGACAGGAGGATGCGGCGCGATTCGACGACGGGCAGACCCAGGAGGAGAACCTTCTCGTAGGCCATCGCGGCGCCCTGGGCGTCGGACCAGTGCGGCTCGGAGTACTGGGACCGGACCAGGTGCGCCCCGAGGGTTTCGATCCACGCCGGGTCGATGCGCGCGACATCACGGGCCCACAGCCTGGACGTCTCCACCAGCTCGGAGGCCATGACCCAGCGCGGTGGTCTGCGGGCGAGATCGGAACCGGGGAACACCTGGAAGCGGATGCCGCGGGTGCCGCGGAACTCCCTGGTGTCCTCGTCTTTCATCCCGACGTTGGTGAGCAGGCCGGACAGGATCGCCTTGTGGAGGTCGTCCTCCGCGGCGTGGCCGGACGGCGGATGCCAACCCCGGTCCCGGCACATGCTGGTCAACTGGGCGGTGAGGTCTTGCCATTCCCGGATCCGCAACCAGTGCAGATACTCGGCCTTGCACATCTTGCGGAACGCGCTGCCAGAGAGTTCGCGGCGCTGTTCCGTGAGGTAGCGCCACAGGTTGAGGTAACCCAGGAAGTCCGAGGACTTGTCGGCGAACCGACGGTGGAACTGGTCCGCCTTGTCTCGGTCCTCGGCGGGTCGCTCCCGCACGTCCTGAACCGTCAGCGCCGCCACCACCACCAGGACGTCCCCCAGCGCGCGGTTGCGGTGGCCCTCCACCACCATCCGCGCCAGACGGGGATCGAGGGGGAGGGACGCCATGTCGCGACCCACCCTCGTCAGGTGCGGGCGCCCGTCGTCGTCGATCCGGAGCGCACCGAGTTCGGTGAGCAGCGTCATCCCGTCCCGGACGGCCTTGCGGTCGGGTGGTTCGACGAACGGGAAATCGTCCACGGCGCCCAGGTCGAGATCGGCCATCGACAGGATGACCGACGCCAGATTGGTGCGCAGGATCTCCGGGTCGGTGAACTGCGGCCGGGAGTCGAAGTCATCCTCCGAGTACAGGCGGATGCAGATGCCGTCGGCGACGCGGCCACAACGGCCGGCGCGCTGCGCGGCGGAGGCCTGTGAGATGGGTTCGATCGGCAGTCGCTGGACCTTGGTGCGTGTCGAATAGCGGGAGATCCGCGCGAGGCCGGTGTCCACGACGTAGCGGATTCCCGGAACCGTCACCGAGGTCTCCGCGATGTTGGTCGACAGGACGACGCGCCGGGTCGAGTGCTGACGGAACGCCCGTTGCTGCTCGGCGGCGGTGAGCCGGGCGAAGAGAGGGAAGATCTCCGTTGCCTTGAACCTCCGGCCCCGGAGCACCTCCTCGGCGTCGCGGATCTCGCGCTCGCCGGACAGAAACACGAGGACGTCGCCATCCCCTTCGGCGAGGAGTTCGCCCACGGCGTCGGCGAGCGCGTCCAGGGGATCCAGGTCGACGGTGCGGTCCGCGTGGTCGACCCGGAGCGGCCGGTACCGGATCTCCACCGGGAACGTGCGACCGGAGACCTCGATGACAGGGGCGGGCCGGCCCGCCGCATCCGCGAAGTGGCGCGCGAAGCGGTCCGGGTCGATCGTGGCGGAGGTGATGATGACCTTGAGGTCCGGTCGGCGGGGCAGGATCTGCCGGAGGTAGCCCACCAGGAAGTCGATGTTGAGACTGCGCTCGTGCGCCTCGTCGATGATGATCGTGTCGTAGGCGCGCAGCAGCCGGTCCCTCCGGATCTCGGCGAGCAGAATGCCGTCGGTCATGAGTTTGACGGCCGTGTCGGCGCCGGTGCGGTCGTCGAATCGCACGGCGGAACCGACCAGGTGGCCGGGCTCCGCTCCGAGCTCCTGGGCGATGCGTTCGGCGACCGTCCGGGCCGCCAGACGGCGGGGCTGGGTGTGTCCAATCATCCCACGCACGCCTCGGCCGAGTTCCAGACAGATCTTGGGGATCTGGGTGGTCTTGCCGGACCCGGTCTCCCCGGCGATCACCACGACCTGGTGGTCGCGGATCGCCGCCGCGATCTCGTCCTTGCGGGCGCTGACCGGGAGGTGCTCGGGGTACTCCGGTGTCGGGATCGACCCGGCGCGCCGACGCAGTCGTTCGGCGGCGTCGTCGATCCTCCTGCCCAGGTCGGCCACCTGGTCCGCGCGCGCCTTCCGGATCCTCGACCGGAGCCGGTGGGCGTCGAGGATGCCGACGTCATCGAGTCGGACGAGCAGATCGTGCCGGGCCCGGCGCAGGTCGGGGGCGGGCTCGGAGGACGTCGTCATGGTGTACACCAGCGTATCGCCAACCGGTGACCGCACCGATCCGGGTGTCAGCCCGATGAGCCGTCCCGGCGCGACTGGAGGCGGGTGTAGCGCTGGTGGAGTCGCTCCCGGATCTCGTCGGGCTCGTAGGCCTGCCGCCGGCGTTCGGTCCGCGCGGCGAGGATGCCTGTGGCCGCCACGCCGACCACTCCGGCGGCGCCGACCACCTTGAACCACTGCCGTCCGCGGGGTGCCATGGTCCAAGGGTAGGTCCTACGGCCGCGTCACCTGGCAGGATCGCGGCATGAGCCTCGACACCGTCCCGCTCGCCGCCGCAGCCCACCGCACCCGGACCGGGGACCTCTGGCTCTTCCGTGGGCGCACGACCGCCGACAGGCTCATTCAGACCCTGACCAACTCCCCCGTGAACCACGTGGGGGTGGCGGTGGTTCTCGACGATCTACCGCCGCTCCTCTGGCACGCCGAGATGGGTCGCGCGCTGACGGACGTCTGGACGGGTCGCAGGCAACGCGGCGTCCAACTGCACGATCTCGAGGCGGCGGTGCGTCAGTGGACCGGGCCGTACGGACAACGTGCATGGTTCCGGCAGATCAGCCCGGAGACCGGTGAGGCGCAGGAGGACGCGGTACTGGAGACGATCGCCCGCCTGAACGGTGTGTCGTTCCCCTCCGCGGGGCGCCTGACCGCCCGGTGGGCCCGGGGTCGGTGGGCAGCTCGGGGACGGCGCCGATCCGTCCGCGACGCCGGCACGGGGCCCGGGTCCGGAGGGGACGGTGAGGCCGGTGCCCAGGGGAGGCGGGGCATCGGTCTCCCGTGGCGCAGAACCGTCGACACCGGGCCGGTACTGCGCATGGAGGCCGCCTATTG
>NZ_JADDKI010000282.1:0-5773 GCF_015356725.1 Dietzia sp. SYD-A1 | reverse complement strand
GTCCGCGAGCGGGATGGGCCGCATCGTCGCCGGCGCAGTCGCCGGTGCCGCTTTCACCGGTGGCGTCGCGATGGCCGCAGCCCCCGCCGCCTCCGCCCAGTCCGCTGACATCGACGTGAACCAGATCGGCCAGATGGCCCAGGAGTTCGCCCAGGGCATCGGTCTGAACGAGCAGCAGTTGCGGGAGTACGCCCTCGATCCCGCGTTGTTCGGCTCGCTCGGTATCCCCGCCGGTGTGGTCGGCGGAGCCCATGCCCCGACCTTCGGCCCCATCACCTCGGGCTTCGGACCGCGGTGGGGAACCTTCCACAACGGCACGGACTTCGGCGCCCCGATCGGCACGCCCCTGTTCGCCGCCAAGTCCGGCACGGTCGTCGCCGCGGGACCGGCCTCGGGCTACGGACTGTGGATCCGCATCCAGACCGACGACGGATACCTCCTCGAGTACGGCCACAACGACCAGAACTACGTCTCGGTGGGCCAGCGCGTCCATGCCGGTCAGGTCATCGGAACCGTGGGCAACCGCGGTTACTCGACCGGCCCGCACCTGCACTTCGGCGTGCGCAACCCGGCCGGCCAGTGGATCGACCCCGTGCCGTGGCTGCGTGCGCAGGGTGTCGCCGTCTGAGCGGACCTCCGAGCAGCCTGCTCGTCCCCCGGGGCCCCGGACACCGTGAGTGTCCGGGGCCCCGGCCGTCTGGCGGGAGGAAAGATGGCGGGATCTGCATGTGTGGCAGGGTGGGAGATGCCGGTGCCGGTCATCGCCCGACACCTGCCCGAGCTGTACTGATCTCGAGGAGAATCCGGAATGTCACAGACCGTCAAGGGCGTCATCGCCCGTAGCAAGGGCGCGGACGTCGAGTTGGTCGACGTGGTGGTCCCCGATCCTGGGCCGAACGACGTCGTCGTCCGCGTGCAGGCGTGCGGCGTCTGCCACACCGACCTGGCCTATCGCGACGGCGGCATCAACGACGAGTACCCCTTCCTGCTGGGCCACGAGGCCGCGGGGATCGTCGAGACCGTCGGTGACCGCGTCACTCATGTGGCCGAGGGCGATTTCGTGGTGCTGAACTGGCGAGCGGTGTGCGGTGAGTGCCGGGCCTGCAAGCGCGGGCAGCAGCAGTACTGTTTCGCCACCCACAACGCCTCGAGGAAGATGGCCCTCACCGACGGCACGGAGCTCACCCCGGCTCTCGGGATCGGCGCGTTCATCGACAAGACCCTGGTCCATGAGGGGCAGTGCACCAAGGTGGACCCCGCGGCCGACCCGGCCGTGGCGGGACTGCTGGGGTGCGGCGTGATGGCCGGCCTCGGTGCCGCGGTCAACACGGGCAATGTCACGCGGGGCCAGTCCGTGGCGGTCATCGGGTGCGGTGGTGTCGGCATCGCCGCGGTCGTGGGCGCACGTCTGGCGGGTGCCTCGACCATCGTGGCCGTGGACATCGATGACACCAAGCTCGAGTGGGCGCGCGACTTCGGTGCCACCCACGTGGTCAACTCCACCGGGGTGGACCCAGTGGCGGCCATCCAGGAGCTCACGGGCGGCGTCGGCGCCGATGTCGTGATCGACGCGGTCGGCCGGCCCGAAACGTACGAGCAGGCCTTCTACGCTCGTGATCTCGCCGGGACCGTGGTCCTGGTGGGGGTGCCCACGCCCGAGATGCGCCTGGAGATGCCGCTGTTGGACTTCTTCGGCCGCGGTGGTTCGCTGAAGTCCTCCTGGTACGGCGACTGCCTGCCGGAGCGCGATTTCCCGATGCTGGTGGATCTCCACCTGCAGGGTCGGCTCCCGCTCGAGAAGTTCGTCAGCGAGCGCATCGGCCTGGACGCGGTCGAGTCCGCGTTCGGTGCCATGAAGTCCGGTTCCGTCCTCCGATCGGTGGTGACCCTGTGAGCGAGACCCACACCAGTGCCGGTAATGCCGGTGGCCTGCGCATCGAGAAGGTCGTGACGAGCGGCGTGTTCGCCCTCGACGGAGTCGAGTGGGAGGTGGACAACAACATCTGGATCCTCGGCGACGACTCCGAGGTGTACGTCATCGACGCCGCCCACACCGCCCAGCCGATCATCGACGCGGTGGCCGGGCGCACGGTGAAGGGCATCCTGTGCTCGCACGCCCACAACGACCACATCACCGTGGCCCCGGAGCTGGCGCGGGAGCTCGACACCCGGGTCTTCGTCCATCCCGGTGACCAGATGCTGTGGGAGGAGACCCACCCGACGGTCGCCCACGAGGACCTCGAGGACGGGCAGACCTTCCAGATCGCCGGGACCGGGTTCACGGTCATGAACACCCCCGGTCACTCGCCGGGCTCGTGCGTCTTCCACGTCCCCGAGGCGGGCGTCCTGTTCTCCGGTGACACCCTGTTCTCCGGAGGGCCCGGCGCGACCGGTCGGTCGTACTCCGACTTCCCCACCATCATCACCTCGATCAGGGACCGCATCCTCACCCTGCCGGCCGAGACACTGGTCCATACCGGCCACGGCGACGGTACCAAGGTGGGTGAAGAGTCCCCGCATCTGGAGGAGTGGATCGCCCGGGGCAGCTGACCGGGCACGATGGGGGGGTGACGACGACGGACCGCGCCCCGGAGACGGATCTGCGCACCCCCTGGCACACACTGCCCACCGCGGAGGTGGTCTCCCGCCTCGGCGCGGGGTCGAACGGTCTGACCCGCGCCGAGGCGTCCCGTCGCCTCGCCGTGCACGGTCCCAACACCCTGCCGGTGGCGGCCGGGGTGCCGGCCTGGAGGCGGGTCCTGCGGCTGCTCCGCGACCCCATGATCATGGTTCTCGCGGTGGCCGCCGTGGTGAGCGCCGTGATCTCGCGCGAGTGGGAGACCCCGGTCGTCATCCTCCTGGTGGTGGTGCTCAACACAGTGCTGAACTACGTGCAGGAGACGCGGGCCGAGGAGAGCCTGGCGGCGTTGCGCGACATGGCGGTGCCGCACAGCCGGGTGGTGCGGGACGGCGGCGAGGTGGAGGTGGACAGCGCGGATCTCGTCCCGGGGGACGTCGTGGTGGTGGAATCCGGCGACAGGGTCCCCGCTGACGGACGCGTTCTCGAGGCGTCCCGGTTCCAGGTGGCGGAGTCGGCCCTGACCGGCGAGTCGGTCCCCGTGGACAAGACGGCGGGAGCGGTGGCCGCCGCGGACGCGCCGCTCGGTGACCGCACCGGCATGGTGTTCATGAACACCGAGGTCACCCGCGGTCGGGCTCGCGTAGTGGTCACGGGGACCGGTGAGCGCACGGAGATGGGGGCGATCGCCGAGCTGCTCGACGGGGCGGGCGGCGAGCAGACGCCGCTCCAACGGCGGATCGGGGTCCTGGCCCGGGTCCTCACCGTGATCGCGCTGGTCGTGGTGACGCTGGTGATGGGGATCGGACTGGTGCGCGGGCAGTCCTGGGAGGACATGCTCCTCAGTGCCGTCTCGCTCGCCGTGGCCACCATCCCGGAGGGCCTCACCGCCGTGGTGGCGTTCACCCTCGCGATGGGCGCCTCGAGGCTCGCCCGTGAGGGAGCGATCATCAAGAACCTCGCGGCGGTGGAGACCCTCGGGTCGACCAGCCACATCGCCACCGACAAGACCGGGACCCTCACCCTCAACGAGATGACCGTGACGCGGATCGTCGCGGGCGGTTCCGCCTACACCGTCACCGGGACCGGGTACGAGGCGACCGGCACGGTCCTGTCGTCCGATCCGGATGCCGTTCCGGACCTCCGGAGGGCGGCGGTCGCCATGACGCTGTGCAACGACGCGATCGTGACCGACGGCGAACTCGTCGGCGACCCCACCGAGGGCGCTCTCCTCGTGGCCGCCACCAAGTGCGGGCTCGACGTGGAGGGACTGCGTGCCGCCCGGCCCCGGGTGGCCCAGGTGCCCTTCGACTCCGACTACAGGTTCATGGCCACCGTCAACCGCTCACCGGGCGGGGGGCTCGCGCTCAGCGCCAAGGGCGCGACCGGTGCGCTGCTGCCCCGGTCGACCCACGTGTGGAACGGCACGGACGCCGTGGAGCTCACCGACGAGCTGCACGAGGCGATCCGTCTCGCGACCGAGGAGCTCGCGGAGCGGGGCCTGCGGACCCTGCTGGTGGCGGGGCGCCCGTTCGAGTCGGTATCAGGCGAGGACGGATCCGGCGAGACCGGAGTAGATGAGAGCGTGCTCCTCGACGAGGTGTGGGGGCTGACCGTGTTCGCGGTGGTGGGCATCGTCGACCCGCCCCGGCCCGAGGCCGCCGAGGCCATCCGGGTGGCGCGCGCGGCCGGGATCTCCGTCCACATGATCACCGGAGACCACCTCGTCACGGCCTCGTCGATCGCCCGCGACCTGGGGATCGAGGGGGAGGCGGTGCGAGGGGTCGATCTCGACGGACTCGACGACGACGAGCTGTGCGGGCGGGCTCCCGGAATGGGAGTCCTGGCCCGGGTGTCCCCGGAGCACAAGATCCGGATGGTCCGGGCGCTGCAGTCCGGCGGGGACGTGGTGGCCATGACCGGCGACGGCGTCAACGACGCGCCCGCGCTGAGTCAGGCGGACATCGGGATCGCGATGGGGATCACCGGCACCGACGTGTCCAAGGGCGCGGCCGACATGGTCCTCACCGACGACAACTTCACCACGATCGTCTCGGCCGTCGAACAGGGCCGCGGGATCTACGACAACATCGTCAAGTTCGTGAAGTTCCAGCTCACCACCGCGTGGGCGTTCGTGCTGGTGTTCCTCGCCAGCGGGCTGCTGGGTCTGGCCGCGGTGCCGTTCACCGCCCTGCAGGTCCTGCTGGTGAACATCGTCATGGACGGCCCGCCGGCCATGGCGCTGGGCGTGGAGCCCGTGGAGAAGAACGCGATGCGGCGGCCGCCCCGACCCGCCGACGAGCAGATCCTCACCCCGTCACGACTGGTACGGATCCTGTGGCTGGGCGTGGTCATGGCCACCGGGACACTGCTGGTCCTCGCGTTCGCGGAGACGATCTTCCCCGAACGCGCGGGCGTGCCGTTGTTCGCCACCACTCTCGCCTACGCCGCCTTCGTGTTCTTCCAGGTGTTCAACCTGATGAACGTCCGCTCCACG
This sequence comes from Dietzia sp. SYD-A1, assembly GCF_015356725.1. Lineage (NCBI taxonomy): Bacteria > Bacillati > Actinomycetota > Actinomycetes > Mycobacteriales > Dietziaceae > Dietzia > Dietzia sp. SYD-A1. The sequence continues at coordinate 698 of NZ_JADDKI010000282.1, read as the reverse complement.
GACGGCTCGGTGTTCTCCCGGGATATGGCGCACAACGCCCCGATCTGGGTGGCCCTGGCGGCGGTCCCGCTGCTGTTGGTGGCCGTGGTCCAGGTACCCTTCCTCCAGGGGATCTTCGACACCACCCCGTTGCACGCGGACGAGTGGTTGTTGGCGGTCGCGGTGGGCTCGTCGATCCTCTGGCTCGAGGAACTCCGGAAAGTCGTGGCGAGGTGGCGTGCTCGGCGGCAGGAGGGATCGGGCACGATGGTGGGGGTCTGACGCGCCCCTGTCGAGGGCGCCGCCACCGGCGATTCCGGCGGGCGCGATGTGGTCAGGCAGAGGAGGAGTCACGATCATGGGCAGGGTCACCGCCAGCAACACCATCGTCATCGAGGCGCCCGTCGCGACCGTGACGGCCGCGATCGCGGACTACGCCCAGGTCCGTCCCCGGATCCAGCCCGAGCAGTTCACCGCGTACAGGTTGATCGAGGGCGGCCAGGGGCACGGCACCGTGGCGGCGTGGAACCTCCAGGCCACCAAGAAGCGCAGCCGGGACGTCAAGGCCACGGTGACCGTGGACGAGGCCGCGGCGCACTGGTCGCTGGTGGAGAAGGACGCCAACTCGTCCATGGCCACCACCTACACGGTCCGCGAGGCCACCGGGGGTGCGCTGGTGGAGATGACCACGTCGTGGGACGGGGCCGGGGGAGTGGGGG
>NZ_JADDKI010000281.1:0-1862 GCF_015356725.1 Dietzia sp. SYD-A1 | reverse complement strand
GCCTGACACCACCGACCGACCCCACCCACGAGGAGACACATGACCAGCGTGACCGGCCGCGAGGCCTACGTGATCGACGCCGTCCGGACGCCTGCGGGCAAGCGCGGTGGCAGCCTCTCCGCCCAGCACCCGGCGGATCTGGGCGCGCACGTCATCAGCGCGGTGGTCGAGCGCACGGGGATCGACCCCGCGGTGGTCGACGACGTGATCTTCGGCTGCGTGGACGCCATAGGCCCGCAGGCGGGCAACATCGCCCGCTCCGCGTGGCTCGCGGCCGGGATGCCTCTCGGGGTGCCGGGCACGACCGTCGACCGCCAGTGCGGCTCGAGCCAGCAGGCCATCCACTTCGGTGCCCAGGGGATCATGTCCGGCACCCAGGACGTGGTCCTGTTCGGCGGCGTGCAGAACATGAGTGCCCTGCCGATCTCCTCGGCCATGCTCGCCGGGCGCGAGTACGGCTTCGACGACCCGTTCACCGGCTCGACCGGATGGGTCTCCCGCTTCGGCTCCCAGGAGATCTCCCAGTTCAACGGTGCCCAGATGATGGCCGACACGTGGGGTATCTCGCGTCGCGAGATGGAGGAGTGGGCGCTGCAGTCCCACACCCGCGCCCGCGCCGCGATCGCCGAGGGCCGGTTCGCGAACGAGTATGTCCCGTTCGCCGGACTCGAGGCCGACGAGACCACGCGCGAGACCACTCTGGAGAAGATGGCCTCCCTGCCCGTGCTGGCCGAGGGTGGCTCGCTCACCGCCGCCGTGGCGTCGCAGATCTCCGACGGCGCGTCCGCCGGGTTGCTCGCGTCCGCCGAGGCCGTCGAGAGATACGGCCTGACGCCGCGGGCCCGGATCCACCATCTGACCGTGCGCGGCGACGATCCGGTGATGATGCTCTCCGCGCCTATCCCGGCCACCCGGTGGGCGCTGGAGAAGACGGGACTGACGATCGACGACATCGACGTGGTGGAGATCAACGAGGCGTTCGCCCCTGTGGTGTTGGCGTGGATCAAGGAGATCGGCGCCGACCCGGCCCGGGTGAACCCCAACGGCGGCGGAATCGCGCTCGGGCACCCGCTCGGCGCGACCGGTGCCAAACTCTTCGCCACCCTGCTCAACGAGCTCGAGCGCACCGGCCGCCGCTACGGCCTGCAGACGATGTGTGAGGGCGGCGGCACCGCCAACGTGACGATCATCGAGCGACTCGACTCCTGACGCTCCGCGTCAGAGGCGCCGCACCACGAGACAGACCCCGCACCACCCGGTGCGGGGCCTGTGAGGTGTGTCGGCCTGCTCTCGTGGTCAGCCTTCGGCGGAGAGGGTGTCGAACCCGAGGCCGCCGCCCTCGCCGCCGCCGAGCAGGCCAAGGAGGCTGCCGAGGCCGCTGGCGTCACCCTCGCCGGTCGCCGAGGACAGCGTGCCGAGGGTGTCCTCGGTCGACAGTCCGCCGAGGCTGCCCTGGATCGCATCGAGCGGGTCGCCGACGAGCACGGGCCCGCCGATGTCCGATCCACCGATCACGCAGTAGCTGACCACCGCGTAGACGTTCGACGGCACGGTGGCCGACACCGTGACGTCAGCGATCGTCACGCTGGCGATCGGGCTGGGCACGAGGCCGCCGGTCTGGAGGAACGTCACGTCGGACATGCTGTTGATCAGGTTGTTGATGGCGCCGAGGTCCAGGTTGTTGAGTGCCTCCAGCTGAGAGAGGAGAGCCGGGGCGCTCGAGGTGGGGACCACCGCGGCGACACACGTGTCGGCGTCGACCACGAAGTCCTTCTCGAAGGTGACGGACACGGTGTTGCCGTTGACGACGGGGTCGGCGGCCGTGGCGGCGGACGCGGCACCGGCGCCGGCCAGGGTCAGGG